>UQMQ01000092.1 GCA_900542245.1 uncultured Eubacteriales bacterium | reverse complement strand
GTCAAACAAGGTGGCACCGCAGGTAATATCCTGTCCTTGGGTACAAGGACAGGTTTTTTATTATGTAGGAAATATCGTTGTGCAATATTTCCGGAATCACGACAAAAGCACCTTGCGCGGCGTCGCTCATGCGTGAGCGACATATGTGCATAGAAATCTGTATTTCGTTATGCACACTTTTGTCCTGTTTGCGGGCGCTGGCGATCCGCCAGCGCCTTACAGGCAGCCGAAGGCAGAGAACACTTCAATGATTTCTTTAGAAGCAGGGGAACGCGGCATGCGGCACCCGGCAGAGAATTGATTGAAAAGGAGACAAAACAATGAAACAGGCAATGAAAAAGGGATTGACAGTCGTTATGGTACTGGTGATGGCGGCAGCGCTGCTGACAGGCTGCGGCAAAGACAGCGGCAGCGGCGATCAGGGGCAGGCATCGCAGGGCGAGACTTTCAAGGTTGGCATCCTGCAGCTGATGGAGCACCCGTCGCTGAATACCATTAGAGAAAGCATTATCGAGGGACTTGCGGACGCGGGTTACGTAGAGGGCGAGAATCTGGAGATCGACTATAAGAACGGGCAGAACGATATGACCAATATGAAGACCATCGCGCAGACCTTCGTATCCGGCGGCTGTGACGTGATCGTAGCAATCGCGACACCGGCGGCGCAGGCCGTGATGAGCGAAACGACAGACATTCCGATCATTTTCGCGGCAGTCACCGATCCGGTTGACGCGGGTCTGGTCGAAGATCTGAACAATCCGGGCGGCAACGTCAGCGGCACCTCTGATGAGGTATCCGCGGAGGCGATCATGAATCTGGCTAACGAGATCACACCGGAATTCAAGACCATCGGCGCGCTTTACAGCACTGGGGAGGACAATTCGGATTCTGTCATCAAGGGACTAAAGGAATACGCGGCAGCCAACGGCTATGAAGTTGTGGAATCTACTGTGACCAACACCAGCGAAGTACAGCAGGCTGCGCAGTATCTGGCAGACAAGGTGGATATCGTTTACTCCCCGATCGACAATACGGTCGCTTCCGCGATGGCAGTGGCAACCGAGGTATGCAACAAAGCCAAAATTCCGTTCTATGTCAGCGCGGATTCCATGGTACAGGACGGCGGTCTTGCGACCTACGGCATCGACTATACGGTACTCGGCAAGGAAACAGCCAAGATGGTCGCGGAAATCTTCGGCGGCGCGGACGTTTCTGCAATGCCGGTGGTCAAGATGAGCGACATGACCGTCTATGTCAACACCAAGGCCGCAGACGCCATCGGCGTGGAAATTCCGCAGAGCGTGATGGACAAAGCGACGGTGCTGGAATAATCCGCGGCGCTGAGGCGAAGAAACAAAACGAAGCAGAACATTTTCCCGGAGAAACAGGGAAAATATGGAGGAGAATTTAAGATGATGACATTCGGCGCCCTCTTGGGCTCGCTGGAGCTGGGCATGATCTACGCGGTCCTGGCTCTGGGTGTATTCCTATCCTTTCGAACCTTAAACATGCCCGATCTGACGGTGGACGGCTCCATCGTCACAGGCATGGCAATCTCGGCAGTCATTTGCGCAGGAGGCGGGCATCCGCTTCTTGCGCTTCTTGGCGCTTTTGCGGGCGGCTGTCTGGCGGGGCTTTTGACCGGACTTTTGCATACCAAGCTTAAAATCCAGGCGATTCTGGCAGGCATTCTGGTGATGATGGCTTCCTATTCGGTGAATCTGCGCATCATGGGCAAAACCCCGAATATCCCGCTGACCAAGAGCGAGACGATTTACAAGATCGCGGATCGCTTGCTGCCTCCGCAGTACGCCGGCATGGTACTCAATCTGGTCCTGCTGGCGGTGATCATCGCGGTGCTATATCTCTTCCTGCAGACGCGGCTCGGCTTCGTGTTCCGCGCGACCGGAGACAATGAGGACATGGTCAAAGCCTGCGGTGTTTCCTGTGACAGTATGAAGCTGCTGGGTCTGGCGCTTTCCAATGGATTGGTCGGTCTGGCGGGCGGTATGCTGGCACAGAATCAGGCTTTTGCGGATATCAACAGCGGCGTGGGCATGATGGTCATCGGTTTAGCCTCTGTCATTCTCGGAGAGGTTATTTTTGGCACAAAAACCTTGCTGCGAAGACTCATCGCCGCAGCGCTGGGCGCAGTGGTTTACCGCATCCTCATGGCGCAGGCACTGTATCTTGGTATGGAAACGACCGATATGAAGCTCGTGTCGGCGGCTATCGTCGCGGTGGCGCTTTCGCTGGGACTTTTGGGTGAAAAGGGAAGCAAACTGCAGCTTACACGCAAGCAGAAAGGGGCGCAGCAAAAATGAAAGAATTATTGAACGTCAATCAGATACGCAAAACTTTCAGTCCGGGCACCATCAATGAGAAGACGGCACTCGCGGATGTCAGCCTGCGCATGAACGAGGGCGATTTCATCACCATCATCGGCAACAACGGCGCGGGCAAATCCACCCTGCTCAACTGCATCGCGGGCGTGTTTCCCATCGACAGCGGCAGTATCACGCTGGACGGCAGGGACATCACCAAAGAGCCGGAATACAAGCGCGCCAGACAGATCGGTCGCGTGTTTCAGGATCCACTCAAGGGTACGGCCTTTGACATGACGATCGAACAGAATCTGGCGATCGCCTATTACAAGAACCGACCGCGCGGTCTGCAGCCCGGCATCTCCAAAAAAGACCGCGCGCTGTTCCGCGAAAAGCTCGCGCTGCTCGGCATGGGACTCGAAAACCGCATGACCGAGAAGGTGAAGCTGCTCTCCGGAGGGCAGCGGCAGTCTCTGACGCTGTTTATGGCGGTCATCGCAAATCCGAAGCTTCTGCTTTTGGACGAACATACGGCGGCGCTTGATCCGGCAGCGGCGGAGAAGGTGCTGGAACTGACGAACCTCTTCGCCGCGCGGGAGGGCATGTGTACGCTGATGATCACACATAATATGAAAGACGCGCTGCGCTACGGCAATAAGACGATTTTGATGAAGAGCGGACGCGTCGCGATGGAGCTTACGGGTGAGGAGCGCGCCGCGATGACTGTCGAGAAGCTGATCGAAAAATTCAGCATCGACAACGACCGCATGCTGCTGTAAGAGCCGCGCGGAGGCGGACAGGACATACAAAAGGCGTGCGTGGGCGTGAACGACGCGTCGAAAGCTCGCGCGGATGTGGACTGACCGCCTGCTATCGCATGGATGCGCGCGGGTTGGGAGCGCTCTGCGCTGAGCCAAAAGACAAAGCGCGCATAACGAAAACCGAGATTTCTATGCGCACATGGCGCGCATGGATGCGCACCGCTTCGCAAGGTACTTTTGTCGTTATTCCGGAAATATCGCGATACGATACTTCCTACATAAAAAAAGAAATCAAAAAACTTGTAGAAAAAACACAAAAAATATAAAAAAGCTTATTGACAGATACCAAAATACGTGATAATATAAACATAACCTAGAGAACCGATAGAGTTTGATAAGGATTTATTTCACACAAGGAGAACGCACCATGAAGAAGATTTACGGACAGACAGGCATGATGGATATGGCAGATATGTGCATGGGCATGTGCATGCTTTGTGCTGTAAATCTTTCGGTGCGGGTTCCGTCAAGGGCTTAGACAAGAATCAACGCGGCGATGAGCCGAGATGAGGACCGTCTGCACCGGGAGCTTTGCCGAAAGCCCCGGTTATTTTTTTGGATCAGGATAAACAAGGAGGAAGCGCCCATGCAGATCAGATGGAGCAGGATCGTCCGCCGGAATTTTCGAAACGGACGAATGTGATGTACGCTTAGAAATCTCAAAACAAGATACAGACAGAATATAAAAAGATAACATCAAAACAACACAGCAAACTGATAAAATCAGATAAAATCAATGAAAGAGACAAAGAAAGCGAGGAACATCACCATGCGTAACTATAAATTTGAAACATTACAGCTTCATGTAGGACAGGAACAGGCGGACCCGGTTACGGACGCAAGAGCCGTACCGATTTATGCAACCACTTCTTATGTATTCCATAACGCGCAGCATGCGGCAGACCGTTTCAGCTTAGCGGACGCAGGCAATATCTACGGCAGACTGACCAACAGCACGCAGGGCGTCTTCGAACAGCGGATCGCGGCGCTCGAGGGCGGCGTGGCTGCACTGGCGGTTGCTTCCGGCGCGGCAGCGATCACCTATACCATCGAGGCACTCGCGCAGCAGGGCGACCACATCGTTTGCCAAAAAACCGTATACGGCGGGACCTATAACCTGCTGGCCCACACGCTCAAAGCCTTCGGCATTGAAACGACCTTCGTCGATGCACATAATCTGGAAGAAGTCAAGGCTGCCATCCGTCCGAACACCAAGGCAGTGTATCTGGAAACGCTCGGCAACCCGAACAGTGACATTCCGGACATCGACGCCATCGCAAAGCTCGCGCATCAGCAGGGTCTGCCTGTCGTTGTAGACAATACGTTCGGCACACCGTATCTGATCCGCCCGATCGAACACGGCGCTGACATCGTGGTACATTCTGCGACAAAATTCATCGGCGGTCATGGCACGACACTCGGCGGCATTATTGTTGATTCCGGCAAATTCGACTGGAAAGCGAGCGGCAAGTTCGCGCCGATCGCTGACCCGAATCCGAGCTATCACGGCGTATCCTTTGCGGATGCGGTAGGTCCGGCAGCCTTCGTCACCTATATCCGCGCGATTCTGCTCAGAGATCAAGGCGCGTGCATTTCCCCATTCGCGGCATTCCTCTTGCTGCAGGGAACCGAAACGCTCTCCCTGCGTCTGGAGCGCCATGCGGAGAACACCAAAAAGGTTGTCGAATTCCTCGCGAAGCATCCAAAGGTCGCCAAGGTCAACCACCCGTCGCTGCCGGAGCATCCGGATCACGCGCTGTATGAACGCTATTTCCCAAGCGGCGGCGCGAGCATCTTCACCTTTGAGATCAAGGGCGGCAAGGACGAGGCATTCCGCTTCATCGACAATCTTTCGATCTTCTCGCTTTTGGCAAACGTGGCAGACGTCAAATCGCTGGTCATCCACCCGGCGACGACAACCCACTCGCAGCTGAGCGAGGCAGAGCTTGCGGAGCAGAATATCACGCAATCGACCATCAGACTGTCTATCGGTACCGAGCATATCGACGACATCATCGCGGACCTCGAACAGGGCTTCGCGGCAGTCTAAGCAGAGACAGCAGAGGTCTTGCGGCGCATCACAGGTCTGATCGGTCTGACAGGCTTGACAAACCGCAGCCTTTGCCTGCATAATAAATAAGAGAAAACAATGCGCGCGTGTGCAGACAATGCCACGCGCGTGTATGCGTAAATCAAGGAGAAGAAATTATGCCTATTTGTATACCCAAAGACCTGCCGGCAGCCAGAACGCTGCAGGAGGAAAATATTTTCGTCATGGACGTCGAGCGGGCGACCAGTCAGGACATCCGACCGCTGCACATTTTGGTGCTCAATCTGATGCCGACCAAGATCGTCACCGAAACGCAGCTCGCGCGCCTCTTAGGCAACACGCCGCTGCAGATCGATATGGAGCTTCTGACTGTCAACCGGATGCCGAAGCATACGGCGAAGGAACACATGTTTAGTTTCTATCAGACTTTTGAAGCGGTGAAGGATCAGTATTACGACGGCATGGTCATTACCGGTGCGCCGGTCGAAAAAATGGATTTTGAAGAGGTGGAATACTGGGACGAGCTTTGCGAGATCATGGACTGGAGCCGTTCGCATGTCTACAGCACGCTGCATATCTGCTGGGGTGCGCAGGCGGGACTGTACCATCACTACGGCGTGCGTAAGGTGCTGTTGGATCAAAAAATGTTCGGCGTGTTCCGGCACAAGGTGGTACATAAAGGTTCAATCTTGTTTCGCGGCTTTGATGACGAATTCTGGGTGCCGCATTCACGCCATACGGGGATCATCGAGGATGATGTCAGAAGCTGTCCGCAGCTGAAGGTGCTCGCGGAGAGTGCGGAAGCCGGCATCTATGCAATCTCGACGGATAGTGGCAGGCAGATCTTCATCACCGGACATTCGGAATATGATACGGATACCCTGCAGAACGAATATCTGCGGGATAAGAGCGAAGGGCTTGCGATTCAGCTGCCGCAGAACTATTTCCCGCAGGACGATGACACGAAAGCGCCTGCCTGCACCTGGCGGTCGAGCGCGAACCTGCTGTTCTCCAACTGGCTGAACTATTTCGTATATCAGGAAACGCCATATCTTGTCAAGACAATCAGCGCTCTATAGCAGCGCTGATTTTTGTGTCTGGCTGCGGGTACAGGAACATGCACTGCACGTACAGCTTGCCGGCGAAGGAGAGCGCGAAGTTCTCCATCAGATATTTATTGTCGCGGCCCGGAATGGATTCCTCCCGGAGATGCACTTCACCGCTGAACACGAGGCGGACGGCGTTTTCCATCGCCTCACAGAAGCGGTCATAGGTGCGTGCAGTGTCCTGCAGGGAGATGCCGAGCCGGATGAGCCTGCCGATTTCCTCAGTCGCATAGCAGTTCTTGAGGATACAGACGACGATAATCATCGCGACAGAGAGCCGCGGATATTTTTTCTTGACCGGCGCATCGACGATCTTCGCCTTGACGTAATTGTTGACCATGCTCTTGGTCAGTCCGCTGGCACCGGTGCAGGCGAAATAGCCGCCGAAATGCTCGTTCATGTAGACCAGCAGCTGGTCCATATAGAGGTCGATGCTCGGGAGCTGCTCCCAGCGCGGGATATGAAAATGCTGCGCAATCTGCTGCGCATACGCTTGTTTGCGTTCTTTGCTTTGTTCTGTCACGAAGTTGCCGCCTTTCTGGTCGAATTCTAGCCTCTTAAGCACTATCATAGCACAGAAAAATACAGGTGTAAAGGTTGACATTGCGCGCGTATCATGTTAATCTAGTAACGGAAACTAGGTGAATCGGTTTCCGTTTTACTTATTATGTAGGAAATATCGCATAGCGATATTTCCGGAATATCGACAAAAGCACCTTGCGAAGTGGCGCTCATAGGTGAGCGCCATGTGCGCATAGAAATCTCTGATTTCGTTATGCGCACTTTTGTCCTAGATAAAATCACAAAAGAATAAATTATAGAAGATAAAGGAGAAATGCCCATGGATTATCAGCAGAGAAAACAAATGGAGCGCAAGAGAGCTGAGGACTTCATCGCAAGCATCAATGCGATGCAGGACCCGGCCATTATGTATAAGGTCAGCCATCCGATTACGGATCTGAAGGATATGATGAACCAGAGTGTAGCGCGCTACGGCAGAGATCACGTGGCGTTCAAGCAGCGTTTTGTAAAGGGCGAACCGTTCCGCGAGATCACCTACGGACAGACGCTGGACGATATGAACGCGCTGGGTACGGCGATGCTGGTGCGCGGTCTGCAGGGCAAGCGCGTGGCGGTCATCGGCGACAACTGCTATCAGTGGGCGACGACTTATCTGGCGGTCACCGGCGGCGTGGGCGTGATCGTACCGCTCGACAAGGAGCTGGGCGCGTCTGAGCTGGAGCAGCTGATCATCGAAGCAGAGTGCGAGGCAATCTTCTTTACGAAAAAATTCCGCAGCATCTTCATGGATATGCGTGAGCGCGGCGAGACGAAGCTGCGTGTACTGGTAGATCTGAACGCGGACGCGGCGGCGGACGGTGTCGAGAGCTGGTCCGGTCTGATCGCTGAGGGTAAGGAAAAGATTGCAGCAGGCGATCGTTCCTATCTGGATGCAGAGGTCTATCCGGACGAGATGGGTGCGCTGCTCTTTACCTCCGGCACGACGGGCATCGCCAAGGGCGTCATGCTTTCGCAGACGAATATCTGCTGCGACCTGATGAGTGCCCCGACGCTGCTGGATACCAACGAGCGGGATACTTTCTTCAGTGTGCTGCCGATCCACCATACCTATGAGTGCACCTGCGGCTTTTTGATGCCGATGTACAAGGGTGCCTGCATCGGGTACTGCGAGGGACTCAAATATATCCAGAAGAATCTGCCGGAGATCCAGCCGACGTTCTTCCTCGGCGTGCCGCTGATCTTCGAGAGTCTGTATAAGACGATCTGGAAGAATATCCGCAAGCAGGGCAAGGAGGCGACGGTCAAGAAAGTGCTCGAGCTGAACAAGACGACGTCGAAGTTCGGTCTGCATCTGAATAAAATTTTCCTCAAGGACATTCTTAAGGTCTTTGGCGGCAGGATGGATATGATGATCGCGGGCGGCGCGGCGATCGATCCGCAGATTTTACAGTTTTTCCGCGATCTGGGTATCATGGCGCTGCAGGGCTACGGTCTGACGGAGTGTGCACCGATGGCGGCACTGAATCAGGATGTCAACCCACGCAACGACTCGGTCGGTCATGTGCTGCCGGGCGTGGAGGTCATGATCGCGGACAAGGATGAGGACGGTATCGGAGAAATCTGCCTCAAGGGGCCGAATGTCATGATGGGCTATTACAACATGCCGGAGGAGACTGCCAAGGTTATCGTGGACGGCTGGTTCCACACCGGCGACCTCGGCTACACCGACGGTCCGTATATCTATATCACCGGACGCAAGAAGAACGTCATCATCACCAGAAACGGCAAGAACGTGTTCCCGGAGGAGCTCGAATACTATCTCGGCAAGAGCACGCTGGTCTCGGAATCCATGGTCTGGGCATCGCAGGATGATGCCGGACAGGACGCTGTGATCGTAGCGACGATCAAGCCGGATATGGAGGAAGTGGAGGCAGAGATTGGCAAGGAGGCCGCAAAAGACCCGCAGAAGGTCGAGGCGCTGCTGTGGAGTATGGTCGACAAGGTCAATGAAAACCTGCCGCTCTTCAAAAAGATCCGCCAGATCAACGTCCGCAAAGATGACTTCGAAAAGACCACCGGCAAGAAGATCAAACGCTTCGTGGAATCCAATAAGAAGCAGTAAACCGCGCACGCAGTCCGGACCCTGCCGTCCACGCTGCGCGCAGAATGCACGCGAACAACACAAACAACAACACGATAGAGAAAAAAATAAAAGAAAACGAAAAACGAAAGACTGTATCAGGCTTTGCAGGACGCGCCCTCTCAGGTGCGCGCCGTAAGACCCGACGCAGTCTTTTTTGTCATCTCATACTTTGGACGGATAGACAGGCAGGGGGCAGTGATATAATAGGAAATTAGAGAAAGGCTGCTGCATGGTAGATGTAAACAACATAACAACATACCAAAAGAGGAACGCAAACGGATGAAAAAACGAATCGGAAGCATACTTTTCATACTGGCACGCTGCCTCGCCACGATGCTGACAGTCGCATGGGCGGACGAGAGCGACCTGACCTACAATGGCAGTGCGCAGTCTCCGACCATTGAGGTCAAATTGGGTGAAACAACGCTTGTGAAAGACACAGACTTTACCGTTACCGGAAACACCCAAACCAATGCCGGAACTTACGAACTGACCGTTACCGGAAAAGGCAACTACAGAGGAAACCAAGGACAACATGACTTCCAAACCGGGTGATGAGACCGGAACGATTACGACAACCAAGACGACCGTCAAGAATACGACGACCGCAACGACCAAGAACGAGCAGGGACAGGATGTTTCCAAGACCAC
>UQMQ01000091.1 GCA_900542245.1 uncultured Eubacteriales bacterium | reverse complement strand
ATGCCGGAACTCCCGGCATCGTAAAAATCATTGCCGCCGCCAGTAAAAATGCGGCCGGCCGTTTCCATTTCCATTTCCATTTCATTTTCATTCTATTCATCCTCCTCACGTGGTTTGTTTCTTCTCGTTGTTTTCTGAAGCAGCTGGGATACTGCCTCCCGCAGCTGATATTCCGTCACAGGCTTTACCAAAAAGGTGTCCGCCTGCAGCTCCCCTTGCCCCGGTCATGGCGTATGCTAAGGTTACCTTTTGTTCTTACCTTTATAAATGATCCGGAACCAGCCGCAGCTTCCTCGCGGCGGTCTTGGCCTCGCTGCGGCGCTTGACGTCGAGCTTGGTCAGGATATGGCTCACATGGGTCTTGACCGTGGAGAGCTTGATATTCATGATCTCGGCGATCTCGGCGTTGCTCTTATCCGCGCACACCAGGTGCAGGATCTGCAGCTCCATCGGCGTCAGCGTATCGCTGAGGGCCAGACGCGGCTGCAGGAAGTTCGGATAGTAGGCTGCCTGCGTCCGCACTTCGCTCATCAGCTGCTTATGCCATTTGGCGCTGCCGACGCGCTCCAGTTCTTCCAGCAGCGGCAGCACCGCGGTGCCGTAGACGCTGATGGTACGGATAAAGCGGTAGGCGGCCGCCGTTTCCAGTGCCTGCGTGAGGCGGCCGCGCCAGGCATCATCCTTTTGACGATACAGGGCGATGGCGGTCAGGACGTGCAGATGCACGCTGTCGATATAACGTGCGCAGTTCTTAACGTATGCTTCCAGCGGCGCGAGCGTCAGCCGCGCCGCGTCAGGCCTGCCGTCTGCCAGCTCGACCATCGCCTGTGTAAGGTACTGATAGCGTTTCATCACGTTGATGTGCATCGGGTCGCGCGGCGCTTTTTCATGATACCACGCGTCCGCGCTGTCCAGTTCTCCGTTCAGAAGATCCATGCGGCAGAGCATCGCGTCCATATTCGGCAGGAAGCGGGTCAAGCCGCGTTCCGCAAACTGCGCGCGCGGAGATACCAGCGTATGGCGCGCGTCCTCGCTCTGTCCGCTTGCCAGCTGACTGCGGGCGAGCAGACCGCCGACGGCGAACTCCATATCGGGCGTACCGCGCTGCCGGATCTCGTTGACCTTCGGGATCAGCGACAGCATCCGGTCGGAGATGTTTTCTCCCTTCTCGAACCTGCTCTCAGCGATCGCGCAGTCGGCAAGTCCCACACCGTCCCGGCCCAAGATCGCCTCGACAGGGATCCGCATGGTCTTGTAGAGCAGGTCGTCCTTTTTGCTCCACTCCGAGAAGTCCTTGCCGCCGTTCATCAGGCTCGGCAGGGCGCTGGTCACCGAGAAGGACGGCAGGGTCAGCTCCTTGTTGGTCAGCAGGGTAAAGACTGCCGGTATCGTTGCTGCCAGACCGTCTACGCCGCGCTGCGGCAGGGAAATGTCCAGCCACGCCAGACGCCCGCGCGCCTGTTTGCCTGCGGCGTCCTGTTTCTCACAGCGCTTCCAGAATTCCCGCAGCTCGCGGTACCAGCGTTCGGAACCTTCGTAGTCCATCGCCAGCGCGCAGAGCATGCTCATGCCCTGCATCAGGGACGGCGAGGCTGCGATCTCGGATTCCGGCAGGCTGCGGTAGTAGTTCTCCATCTCGCTGTAATGCCCCATGCCTGGATGCAGCTCCGCGTTGCGCACCAACAGATCCGACACCTTGGAGTGGTCGCCGCCCTTGGTATAGCACGCGAGTGCATGCGCGTAATCTTCTTTGAGTTCGTAATACAGGCCGCCGCGTCCGAAGATGGCCTTGCGCTTTTCGTCGGTGTATTCGCGTCCCATCTGCCAGAGCAGGAAAGTGCGGAATTGTGGCCAGAAAGAAAATGTATGCAGGTCCTCACAGCGCAGCATGCTGGTGTTATGCAGAAGCCAATCCAGCAAATCTCCTGCGTGCGGGTCGCCGCTGACCATACGGGCCATCTCAAGGTCAAATTGCTCGAACGGCGCCAGTTCCAACAGGAAACGGCGCATCGGCAGGTCAAACCGCCGGTAGACAGCTGCCTCGAAGTACGAAAAAACTTCACGGTAGCCCTTGGCGACGATCTCTTTGCTGAAAGGTCTGCCGCCGGACATGTAGCGCGCAATGATGTTGACCCCGAGTGGGTAGCCGATGGATTCCTGCCGGATCGCCGCGAGCTCATTGTCTGTCGTCGTGATGCCGCAGTTCTGCAGCAGTACGCGAATGTCATTCTGGTCAAAGAGCAGATCCTCTGCCTCCAGTACGGTCATCAGACCCGCATACTGGAATGCCATCAAGCTGCCGGGCGGCGCACCGCGGGACAGCAGCACAAAGCGGCGCTCGGCGCCTGTCCGTATCAGTTCACACAGGGTCTGTAGGTCACGCTCCTCCTGCAGGAGCTGCAGATCATCGATCAGCAGAATATCCCAATCCTCTGCCGCGGAAGGGATCGCAAAGTCCGCCGCACCTGCGTTCAGACGCCGTATGCGGTACCTGTCCATAGAGTTGCCCGGCATGCTGTCCAGCAGTGCTTCGGCCAGTGCGGTCTTGCCGAAGCCGCATGGCGCACTGAAAAAAAGTACGCGCTCCTGCTGCAGGAATCGCTGAAACTGTGCGGCAATAGATGGTTTGATGATGATGGTTTCCGGCATGTGCCTCCCTCCTTTCGATTTTTTCGGATCAATTTTGATTTTGTTTTATTATACTCGCCTTGTGGGTGGTTGTAAATCCTACCAAAGTATGAGATGTGGAGAATTCGATGTTTGCGCACAGCCGACATGCCGCAGACCCGGAAATTTTGTCCCACATTTTTTTGCAAGACCCCTTGCATCTTTGCCCGCACTGTGCTATGATAGATTCGTTAAGGGCGATTAGCTCAGCTGGGAGAGCGCTGCGTTCGCAACGCAGAGGTCAAGGGTTCGATCCCCTCATCGTCCACCATAAAAACCCTGTGACTGCAATGGTCACAGGGTTCGTTTTTTCATTACTCGCACTTTTGGTCTAAACAGTGAAGGCAATCTGCAGACAGCTGCGGTACAGAAGTTACGTTTTCGTGAGGTATGTTACAGGATAATTCTAAATGAAAAAATCGAGGAGGTCGTGAGGAAATGGATTCAACTGTAAGCTTCTTTGCGATGCCAATTGGTACCCAGATTTCAAATGTGGGCAGTGAAGTACAGCGCGCGCTTCGGTGGAGGAAAGCAGGAAACAGACAGCGCGAGATCGCTTTTTGCGAAAAAGCAATCGAGTTTTTAACTGCCATGCAGCAAGACCCTAAAAACAAACACCGCATCGGAGAGCTTGACGCCTGCATTGAAGAATTGAGAGATTTTTTCTTGGGTGACAACGAATATCATACATCAGAAGAAACTCTGATTCGATATTATGATGCATTTCTTTATCAGGCAGACTGACAGCACAATGGGACAAGAAAAGCCTTGGGTTTTAATGAATCCAAGGCTTTTTTGCTATCTCGCTTTCTCCGCGGCAACATACCGCTGCTTCGAGCTCCGCGGCTTGTCGGGTATGGTCATGCGCAGATTCCCGCTTTCCACCAGCGGCAGCACATATGCTTTCACCACATATGGGCTGGATTTCAGGTCGAGAAAGGTGCAGATTTCCTCTCTGGTCCGCGGCGTCTCGCAAAACGAAACCAGCGCCCCGGCCAAGCTGCCTGCTGCATGCGGATCAGATGCCCGCGCCGCCTGCGGCATTTCTTTGCGGAAGGTAACGACAAAGCTACCCCTTTCGTCGCAGAATACAGGCTGCGGCAGACCCGACTCCTGCATCACCTTGCGAATGGTCGGTATACCGGAATACCGGTTCTCGGTCATGCCTAGGACCTCTAAGGCGCTCGCAAGCACAGGGTTTCTGGTGTCCGGCTGGACTTTGCCGAGTTTGTCGGCGCGAATCCTGCCATAGATGCCGCCCGGATTGCGGATCTCCATACGGTCCTCAAACAAAATGAGCCGGATCGGCATGCCCTCTGTGTGCATGCTGTAGTCCCGATGCACGAGCGCGTTGACGATGGCCTCTCTGACGGCCGTCATCGGGTAATCCATACGATCCTCTCTCCTGCCGGTCAGCGGATCGATGATGGTCTTGGTCCGCATATTTTTGCGGACGAATTGCATCGCATCCTCCAGCATCTGCGGTATGCTGCCTTCGATCCGTTTGTTGTCGATGAAACGTTCTCCCGCGCTGCCGAGGTCACCGATCTCGGTGCCCGGTACTGCAATGGCTGTGATGCAAAGCTGCGGCAGATATGCCTGCGGATAGAGACCGAACAGAAGCACAGCGCTCAGCGTCGCCACGCCGTCTCGGGTGATGCTCATCAGTTCGCAGAGCTCTCCGTCCGTCAGCGCGGCCAGATTGGGCTTGCCCTGTTTCAGCTTGTCCAGATATGCGTTCACTGCATTTTGATCCAGTGCGGACATGACCGCGCGGGGTATGCTGCGGATATCATCCTGATATTTTTTTCGAAAAGCCTCATAGCTGTAGATCTCATACTCGGTCATCGGTTCATCGCTGTCTCCGATCCTGACGAAAGAGCCGCGCAGTCTGCCGTGTCCGCGATAAAAGCAGGGTCTCTCGGCCAAATCCATACCGGGAATCTCCGCAGCTGCAAAGCAGCGCCCGTCTTTTTCGACTGCGGTCAGCAGGGGGCGTACGACCGGCTCCATCTGCAGGGCCTGCTCATTGATCTTTTTTTGCAGCACCTGCACATCATAAACGCCGACTTCCGTAAAATCATCTCCCTTTTTCACCCCGAACAACAGAACGCCGCCTTCGTCCTGATTTGAAAAAGCGGATAATGTGTCATAAAGCCTCTTAGGGCATCCGGTTTCTGCACTTTTGATCTCTAATACAGCGCTTTCGCACTTCATTTTTTGTACTTGATCCAAAAGTTCGAGTAATTCTTCTGTCGTCATATTTCCCACTCCCCTTTCATTTTAGATTCTACCATTTTATTTTTATTTATGCAATGTTTTCTCAAAATATTTTATTTATTTCTTCATTCTTTTTTACTTTTTCGTATAGCAAATAAAATATTAAAAAAATAAGTCAAATTATATACGGAAAAACAAAATCATTTTCACTATTTGACTTATTCGCCGCATGCGCATTTTGATTGACCTTTTGCCCTGCGGGTGCTATGATGTGGGTAGATATAAATTTGCAGGAGGTTTCCTATGATCTATTTTAGAAGTGACTACAGTCTCGGCGCGCACCCGAAGGTGATGGCGGCGCTGCAGGAGACGAATATGGAGCATACAGACGGCTACGGCGACGATCAGTTCTCGCACGCCTGCGCGGATATGATCCGCGAAATGATCGGCAGACCGGATGCCCATGTACATTTTATGGTAGGCGGCACACCGACGAATACCATCACCATCGCCTCGGCACTGCGCCCTTACGAGGGTGTGATTTCACCGAGCACCGGGCATATCTATGTCCATGAAACCGGTTCCGTCGAAATGCACGGACATCGCGTCTTTGCCGCGCCGACCGAGGACGGCAAGCTGACGCCGGAGGCGATCGAGCAGGTTATGCTGCACCATGAGGACGAGCACACGGTCATCCCGAAGATGGCATATATCACGCATCCGACAGAAAACGGCGGTGTCTACACCAAGGCGGAGCTGACTGCGCTGCGCGACTGCTGCAAGAAGCATGAGCTTTACTTTTATATTGACGGCGCGCGTCTGGGAACCGCGCTGACCTGGCCGGGCAACGACGTGGAACTGACGGATCTCGCGGAGCTCGCGGATGCCTTCTATATCGGCGGCACGAAGCTCGGCGCGCTGTTCGGTGAAGCACTGGTCATCCTCGATGATCGCATCAACGACCACTTCCGCTACATGGTGAAACGCGCCTGCGCGCTGCTCGCCAAAGGCAGACTGATTGCGGTGCAGATGCAGGCGCTGCTTGCGGGTGGCAAAGACTCGCTGTATTATCAACTCGCGCGTCACGAAAACGAAATGGCGATCAAGCTCGCCAAAGGCGTCACCGACGCCGGATATCAGCTCTGGATCCCGCATCAGACCAATCAGGTCTTTGTCATCATGAACAATGACAAAATTGCGGAACTGGAAAAAGAGTTCTTCTTCTATACGTGGTGTCCATACGATGACCACCGCTCCGTCATTCGCCTCGTCACTAACTGGAACACACAGGAATCCGAGGTGGACGCCCTGCTTCGGGCGCTGTAAGGCTGAGGCTGTAGAGCGAACGCGGTTCACATCGCTACACATCGGACAAAAGTGCGCATAACGAAATCAGAGATTTTTATGCGCACATGGCGCTCACCCATGAGCGCCACTTCGCAAGATGCTTTGTCGCTATTCCGGAAATATCGCTATGCGATATTTCCTCTCCATATAATCAAAAAACAGTAAGACCCGCAGGGGCTTCCTTCCTGACGCATGCCAGACGCATCGCGGAGCAGCCCCATGCGGGTCCTTTGATTTTGTTGTGAGATTTTTAACCTAAAAATTGAGGATGTGCATTTCACCAATCAGCGGCAGCGGTTTTTCCTCGCCTTGTATCGCGCTGACAAGACCCATCACCCAAAAGACAAACAACACCAGATAGCCGACTCCCAATGCGATCCATCCTAAGATTGGGATAAAGGCCAGAATCTTAGCCACGATTCCCCATACCACATTGGCCAAAAACAGAACCAGCGCCTGATTCAGATGAAAGCCGGATTCTGTTCTGGTCCCGCAGGCAAAAGCCAGCACCCAGCCGACGATCGTGATATACGCAACAATATCCGTTCCTTTTTTTGTCATTTTTTCTCCTTTTCTTTTATACGACAATCGGATGTTACCCGACGGTGCGGTGCGTGCCGCAGCCAGATCACAGTCTGCCGGATGATTTCGTTATTTTACGATCCACTTGCGATTTGGTTTGACGTGCGGGTCCGGTACGATCTGCTCCGGCGGCTGTTCGAGCAGCTCCGGATTCTTAAACAGACGATTGACCTCTCGAAAGCAGCGGCCATAATAGTGCCCGTTGGCAATCCGTTCGTCCGTCACGATCCCAAGCTCCATGATTTTTTTCTCGGCAAGGGTTTCGCCGTTCGGCACCGCGCGCTTTATCGGCTGTCCCATCGAAACGAACACGCTCGTCGTGCCGAATTCATACAGGTGGTGATAAATGGCGTTTGTGCGGATCGATGCCAGATTGGTCACAAACAGCGACGTATGAAACGGGCTTGCGTCCACCACCGAAAACGGCAGGGTGAAAAAGCGATCCAGAAGCTTTAGGATATCGACTGTCAGTGTGACCAGAAACGGTACCCGCAGCAGTGTCGCCATCAGCTTATCCAAAGAGTTCTCCGCGTCCGGATTCTGGATTTTTTCGATGGCCTCCTGCACCTTGCGGTTGACTTCAAAAATCGTATCGTCCATATTAAAATACAGCTTGGTGACCGTATCGCTCTCCTTGCCCGGTGTCAGCGTTACGAAAGATACGCAGAAATGATTGCGGGCATAGATCTTTTTGTTCATGCAAAATCGATTCAGATACGGATTTTGTGAAGCGGCGCGCAGATAGCCCGCAATGATGACGCTCATGTGGCTCATGCTGATGCCCTTTTTGCGGCATCGGCAGATGTATTCCTGGATCGGGTCGAGGTCGATCTCCACCTTGATACTGTTCGACGCGTCATAGCGTTTCGGCATGATGTGCGGCACCAGCTCATACATGGCATCGTTTCCCCTGACGCGATTGCCGTCTGTTCTATACATGTAAGACCTCCTTTGGTGTCTGTATGCTTTACGATATCCCGCAGCGGGATATTCAGGTTTCGCTAAAATATTCCGTTTCATTATACAGCAATCGTCGCGAAAAGACAAGGTTTTTGGACAGATTCGCAAAAATGTCCTAGGGCTGCCTTGCGAAATTCCGATGCGCGTGTTAGAATAAATACGAAAAAGAGGGGGTGAAGATTTTGGCTTTTTTTCATAAGAAATCACCTTGGGAAATCGAATGGGCCGACCTCATGAAGCGAGAAGCGAAGTTTGAGGCCAAGCGCAAGGAAGGCCCGACCTCCGTTCTGGTTCAAAAACTGGATCGTTTTGTCCCTGATAAGCTCACAGGCACGCTGAATGCGGCTTTTTTGAAGGCGTTTGAGATCATCTTCGAAAAGGGCACCGGCGTGATCGAAAAAACTTACAACAAGGGCAAACGAGAAACGGACTTCAAGGTCAATACCTACGCGGCTCAGATTTCCGAGGACCGCAAAACCGTTCGGAATTTTACCAGACAGGCAAAGTCAGCCAAGAGCCTGAACCTTGCTATTTCCAGCATCGAGGGCATCGGACTGGGATTCATCGGCGCCGGGATTCCCGATATTCCGCTGTTCATCGCGATGGTGCTCAAGAGCGTTTACGAGATCGCACTCAGCTACGGTTACAGCTACGATACCGACGAGGAAAAGATTTTTATCCTCAAGGTTATCGAGGCGGCGATGTGCGACGAGGAAGCTTTTCGCGAAAAAAACGAAGCGCTCAACGAAGAGATTCACCAGATCGTCCGCGCGGGAGACCGCATGCCGGAGGGCAGCTGGACGGTCAGCAAGGCGGATCAGATGAAGGCAACCTCTGCCGGTCTGTCGCAGGAGATGATTTATACCAAATTCCTGCAGGGACAATTTGTGATCGGCATCGCGGGCGGCATTTTTGACCCGATCTACGTCAACCGCATCAGCGATTACGCGGTGCTCAAATACCGCCGTCGATTCTTAGAAAGCAAAAAAGCCGACTTCACCGGCTGATTCTTGACTCCAAACGCTGCTGCGCAGCATTTCACGACTTTTCGTACTTTCGTACGCTGTGCATGTTTCGCGCGCTGCCTGCAAAGCTGCGGCGGATCGCGCAGGGAGTCCTGTCATCAGTAGTGGCACCCTTTTATATAAATATCATATAAAGGAACCTCACTATTATGAACAAAAAAAACTCTATCCTATTGCTTGATTTAACGCAGGGCGCAATGATTGCCGCTCTGTACGTCGTTTTAACCTTTATCGCCAACCTTGCAGGACTTGCAAGCGGCGTGATCCAGGTCAGACTGTCCGAAGCACTGACCATCCTTCCCGTCTTTACCGCCGCTGCGGTGCCGGGACTGGCTGTCGGCTGCGTACTGGCAAATCTTTTGACCGGATGTGCCATCTGGGACGTCGTATTCGGCTCTCTGGCGACACTCATCGGGGCGGTCGGCACACGCCTTTTGCGCAAAAAAAATCCGGTACTGGCGGTTTTGCCGCCGATCCTCTCAAACATCATCATCGTACCGCTGGTGCTGCAGCGGGTCTATGGAGTGGAGGACGCTTACTGGTATCTGGCGATGACGGTCGGCGCGGGAGAAATCATCTCCTGCGGGGTCTTAGGGCTGCTGCTTCACAAAGCCTTAAAAAAGACAACTATCTTCAATAGATAGAATCGAAAAGAGACATGCGGCGCCGCGTGTCTCTTTTGCTGTTCCTATTTTCTTTTTTACATTTATATCCGCTTTTTGTTTATGTTCGCTTTTTTCAGTCTTCTGCAGGCTACTCCTCGCGGCCAAGGTTTTTGCCGCTGTTTTTGTATTTTTTGAGCAGTTTTTCCAGCTGTTCGTTG
>UQMQ01000090.1 GCA_900542245.1 uncultured Eubacteriales bacterium | reverse complement strand
TACGGTGAGCGAAGACAACAAAGTGCAGAAGCAAATAGGTCTTTGCAAACCGTGTGTGCCTTTGTCAACTGAAGGTACTATGTTTTGAGCAAAACGACGGAAGCCAAGTTGTATACACTTTTTTGCCGAACTTTTGTATTCTGCCTTTTTCAGTGCAGCTTTGCAAGCAGTTTCACAGATTCTTGGCAGAACATTTGCCTGCTCTTGACACAGATTCCATCCGATCCTGTGCGGCTGCGTTCCTAACACGTAACACCCAACAGGGCTGCGCCCTGCCTGACCGCAGCGCAGCTCAGAACACCGCAAATCGTCGGAATTAGAACGGCTGCTCCGGTCCATTTCCAGCTGCCGGTCTCCTTATGAATGGTCAGCAGGGTCGTTGAGCAGGGCCAGTGCATCAGGGAAAAGAGCACAAAGCAGACAGCGGTCACCGCCGTCCAGCCGTTGTCGACAAAGATCGTGCGCAGCAGGGTCAGATCTTCCATCCCGGTCAGCTTCCCCTGCGTGAGGTAGATCATGACCACCAGCGGGATTACGATCTCATTGGCCGGTAGTCCTAGGATAAAGGCTGCGAGGATCGCGCCGTCGAGTCCGAGCAGGGTGCCGGCCGGCTCCAAAAAAGAAACGAAGTGCTGCAGGAGGCTGGCGGAGCCGACGGTCACATTGGCGAGGGTCCAGATCAAAAGCCCTGCGGGCGCAGCGACAGCTGCCGCCCGCGCCAAGACGAACAGCGTCCGGTCCAGCACAGAGCGGACGATGACGCTGCCGATCTGCGGCATGCGGTAAGGCGGCAGCTCCAGTGTAAAGGAGGACGGCATGCCGCGCAGCAGGGTTTTGGACAGGATTTTAGTCACCAACAGGGTCGCTGCGACGCCGCAGACAATGGCAGCAGTCAAAAGCAGCGCCGCAAGCACAGAACCGCCCGCCCCCACTGTCATACCGTCCTGCGCGCAGCTCCCGTATGCAAAAAACATGGTCAAAACGGCAATCAGCGCTGGGAAACGTCCGTTGCAGGGAACCAGACTGTTGGTCAGGATCGCCAGCATGCGCTCGCGCGGGGAGTCGATGATGCGGCAGCCGGTAACGCCTGCGGCGTTGCAGCCGAAACCCATGCACATGGTCAGTGCCTGCTTGCCGCAGGCACAGCAGCGCTGAAACGGTTTATCGAGGTTATAGGCGATACGCGGCAGATAGCCCAGATCCTCCAGCAGCGTAAATAAAGGAAAGAAGATCGCCATCGGCGGCAGCATGACCGCGATGACCCAAGCCAGCACGCGATAAGCGCCGTCGATGAGCAGACCCGACAGCCAAGCAGGCGCGTGCAGGATCGCCGCGCCGGACCGGAGGCCGCCCTCCACGCTCGCAAAGGCGGCCGACAAGAGTGCAGACGGATAATTCGCGCCGACGATGGTCAGCCAGAATACAGCAGCCAGCAGGAGCAGCATACAGGGATAGGCGGTATGCCGCCCGGTCAGCAGGCGATCGATGCGGCCGTCGGTGCGTTGATAGCTGCGTTCCGGTATCTGTACAAGACCCCTGCAAACGCGCTCCGCATGCTGCAGGAGGGTAGCTGCGGCGGCATCGGATACGGTCTGTGGGCTCATGCCGCCGGACTGCAACTCCTGCACGGCGTGTGTCCACGCTGCCTGCACCTCTGCGTCCTGCCGCAAAGAAACGCCGCATGCCTGCTCTGTTCTGTCAAGTAATGCCTCCTCACCCTCCAGCATGCGCAGCGCCAGCCACCTTGCGGGCAGTCTGCCCGCAAGACGCGCCGCAAGCACCGGCGCCAGCAGCTTCACCGCCGCTTCTATGGGCGCAGGATAGGACAGACGCAGCCGCGCGGCATCATCCGCGCCAGGCGAAACCGCGCCGTCTAAAAATGCAGCCGATGCATCTGGCAGATCAGCAGGGTCAGCCGCATCTGCCGCCTGATCCTGCGCGGCGGTTTCCCTGATCACAGCCGCGCCCGCAGCAACGGCGGTTTCCTGTGCGGCAGCGGGGCTTTCGCAGTCTGTCTGCCCCGCCGCCGCGATCAGCTGCTCCAGCTTTTTGAGCCCGCGTTTCCGGCGGGCGCAGATACCGACAGCCGGAATGCCAAGGCGCGCGGATAAACCCTCCAAATCGATTTTGATACCGCGCGCCTTGGCCTCATCCATCATATTGACGCAGAGGATCACATGCGGGCACAGCTCCATCAGCTGCAGCACCAGATGCAGATTGCGCTGCAGACAGACCGCGCTGCAGACTGCAACCACCGCATCCGGCCGCCCAAAGCACAAGAAATCCCGCGCAGCTTCCTCCTCTGCCGAATGTGTCAGCAGCGAATAGGTCCCCGGGATATCAACCATCCGGTATGCAGTCCCCCGGATATAGCAGTCACCGCAGGCATTACCGACCGTCTTGCCTGCCCAGTTGCCGGTATGCTGGTGCATACCGGTCAATGCGTTAAAAACCGTAGACTTGCCGACATTGGGATTGCCCGCCAGCGCAATCGTTTTGGACCGGTATCCTTCCTGCTCCATCAGAATATCGCGGCAGTCGCATTTGCGGATCGCGATTACCGCGTCATGGATCAAAAAGCTCAGCGGATCGCCGCCCGGACTCCGACCGACGCATTCCACCTGCGTGCCTTCTATCAAGCCCAGATCCAGCAGCCTGCGCCGCATGCTGCCTGCCGTCCTGAGCGCGCGGACTGTCCCCTTTTGACCCGGGGCCAGCTCCGCCAAAGTTATTTCCTGCTTCATATCAAAAATCCTTTCGCATGTGATTTTACATACAATTCTGTAATATCGTATTCACATGCGAAAGGATTCGTTCTTATCCATTTTTATTTTTGTTTCGTCATGTACGGCAGCCCTCGCTTGGCTAAGGCTCCCGCGCTCACAGCACTTTGGAAAGGAAATTCCGGGTCCGTTCCTCCTTTGGTTCATCGAAGATCTGCTGCGGCGTCCCCGCCTCGACGATGCTGCCGTCCGCCATGAAAATCACGCGGTCGGCAACTTCTCTGGCAAAGCCCATTTCGTGTGTCACGACGATCATCGTCATGCCCTCGCCCGCCAGCTCTCGCATCACGTCCAGCACCTCGCCGACCATTTCCGGGTCGAGCGCGGACGTCGGTTCGTCAAAAAGCATGACCTCCGGCTCCATCGCCAGCGCCCGCACGATCGCGATACGCTGCTTCTGTCCGCCGGAAAGCATGTTTGGATATTCGTCTTTTTTATCCGCCAATCCGACACGCTCTAGCAGTTTCAAAGCCTGCGCCTGTGCCTCCTGCTGCGTTTTAAGTTTGAGCGTCACCGGTGCCATCATAATGTTTTCGAGCACCGTCTTATGTGGAAAAAGATTGAAGTGCTGGAACACCATCCCCATCTTCTGCCGATGCCGATTGATGTCGACCTTCTTGGACGACAGCTCCACGCCCTCAAAATAAATCTCCCCGGCGGTCGGCTCCTCGAGCAGATTGAGACTCCTCAGCAGGGTGGACTTGCCGGAGCCGGACGGTCCGATGATCGCGACCACCTCGCCTTTTTTCACATCCAGATCGCAGTGATCCAGCGCCACGACTTCTCCATGATTGTATTCCTTGACTAAATCTTTGACCGAGATGATGATATCAGTGTTTGTCTCCACGACGCATCCTCCTTTCGATATGTTCGATGACCTTGGAGGTCGGATAGTTGATGACGAAGTAAATGATCGCCGCCAGCATGTACGGACCAACCGAGATATAGGTACTGCCGGCAATGGTCTGCGCGACGAACATGATCTCGCTCATACCGATCATCATACAGATTGAGCTTTCCTTGATCATGGTCACGACCTCGTTGGCCAGTGCAGGCAGGACATTTTTGATCGCCTGCGGCAGGATCACCAGACGCATACTCTGCGACTGCGAAAGTCCGAGTGAACGCGCTGCTTCCATCTGCCCGCTGTCCACCGCCAGAATACCGGCACGAAAGATCTCCGCAACATAAGCCGAGCTGTTGATCGCCAGCGCCACAACGCCCGGAATGAAGCGGGTGGAATCAATGAAGCCCAAGATCATAAACTTCGGCACGATGATCGCATTGAACACGCCGTAGTAGATAATAATCAGCTGCACCAGCATCGGTGTCGAGCGGAAGACTGCGATATAAGCGCCGGACAGCCAGCGTACCGGCGTGCATCTGCTCAGACGCATGGTTGCCAGAAGCAGCGCCGGCAGGACTGCCAGCAATACAGATACGACAGAAAGAATCAGGGTGTATTCCACACCCTGCATCACTGCATATCCATACTTGGGCAAAAATTTGAAGTTAAAAAACGCATATGCGGGCATGTCTGTAAACAGGCTTTGCCACCAATCCCAAAACATAGATATAAGTTCCTTTCTACTTTTTATGATTCAAATGCTGATGCACATTCCACGATTAGGCTTCGCTATCTTCTTCCGGAGCGCTGACTTCCTGCAGGACATCTGCAAGCGCCGCTGCATTCGCTTTGAATTCTTCGATCTTGTTTTCTTCAGTCAATTTTGCGATCGCTTCGTTGATCTTAGGCAGCAAACCCTTTGGATCACCCTTCGCAACTGCTACGCAGACCTCTGCGGAGGAGCCGAGTTCGTCAAAAGTCAGTGCGACTAAGTCGTCATTGGTTTCCTGATACTGCTGTGCAACGGAGCCGTCGACCAGGATTGCGTCGACCTTGCCGTAGGATACCTCTTTGATCAGGTCAAGCACGCTCTGCAGGGAAACGGCATTGACATTCGGAATTTCACTGATGATCTTCAGTTTGGTCGTTGCGCTCTGTGCGCCGATGGTCTTGCCTTCAAAATCTGCATAGGTCTTGTACTGATCCGCGTTTTCTTTCTTTACGAGGAAGTGCGGTGCAGGCTCTGTCAGATATGGATCAGAGAAATCCGCGGCTTCCTTTCGCTCATCAGTGGCTTCGATGTCAGCCAGTACGATATCAAACTGTCCCTTGTTCAATGCGGTCAGCAGATTGCTGAAGGACATGTTTTCGGTCTGCAGCTTCACGCCCATGTAGTCTGCGATGTACTGCGCGACTTCAACGTCGATGCCGCCGTAAACCATATCGCCGTTTTCATCCGGATACATGAATTCAAACGGTGCATAGTCCGCAGAGGTGCCGAATACAAGTGTGGTCATTGCTTCCTTCTCGGTGTCTGCGCCCGCGTTCGCGTCGTCACTGCCGCCGCATGCGGTGAGTGTAAAAATACATAGGGTCATGATCATGACGAGGGATAATGCTTTTGTGATTTTTTTCATTTTGTTTTCGTTCCTTTCCGTTCTTTATTTGAACTTTTGCTTCTATAAACAATTTTGTATGTCGGGTTATGCGCCGGTTCCTTACGCATCTCCAACAACAGGTTTGATTATACGGTATAATGAATAAAAATGCAATAGGTTTTTTCATATTTTTATAATTTTTTTCAATAATTTTTCATATTTTTTGTTTATCGTAGATAAAAAAATCATCAAGCTCACGGTTTTTAATCTTTTTTATCCATAAGCTTGATGATTATAAAATTAGAATTATGTATATTTTCACAGAATTTTAGCGCAGCTGCGTCCACCAGACTGCCAGCCCGATCTGCACGAGCAGGATCAGCGGCACGCCGATGGTAAACTGCAGATGCCGGGTCTTATGACGAAACATCTGCATGCCGAGCAGTGCGCCGACAGAGCCGCCGGCCGCTGCCAAAAGCAGCAACGTTGACTCCTTGATGCGCCAGGCGTTTTTCTGCGCCCTGCGCTTGTCGATGCCGTAGACCGCAAAGGTAATCAGATTGATGAGCATCAGATAAAGAATCAGGAGCTTCATGCGTCAGCCTCCCTTTTCGGGCAGTTTCGCACGCTTCGGGCTGCTTTAATCATTGTACCCCTCCAGGAACCCCTCTTTTTCCTGTGTTTCTCGTATGATTTCCTCCGCAAGATCGGAAAAGTTGGCGAAACGCGCAACCAGCTCCTCGAGGCTGGACGCAGCATCAGACGCCTCTTCCTCCTGCGGCACGCCAAGCATCGTCCGTCCGAGTTCATATGCCTGCTCCGGATATTCGGTGTTGACCACGTCTTCCGCGGTATAGCACCCTTTCGCCGCGATCACATCCGCGATTTCCCAGCCCAGATAGTCCACCATGCCGTAGAACGGCGATGCCGCACATTCTGCAGATTCCATGGTGTTGTCGCCGCAAGCCATCAAAAGTGCCGTCTTTTTCGCCGCACGGAGCTGCTCGTTGATGGCATAGAAACGGTCGATCACCGCCTTAAGCTGCGCCGTCAAGCCATAATAATAAATTGGCGAAGCGAAAACGACTGCATCGGCTTCGATCAGCATATCGCGGATCTCGTCAAAAGCATCGCGGAACACGCACGCCGACACCGCGCTGTGGCATTTTTCACAGGCAATGCAGGGGTGCACCTCCTTTTCCCCTGCGTTGAAATGATACACCTCGTGCCCGGCGCTTTCCGCACCCTTGCTGAATGCTTTGATCAGCACCGACGTTGTGCCCGCCTTGTGCGGACTTCCCGAAATCAATAAAATTTTCATATTGTCACCTCGCATTTGCTAACTCAAGTTTTTTTGCTGTTTTCTCTATTTTAACATACGCGCATGAAATCCGAAAGACATTTAGCCAAAGAAATTCTCCCTGCATCCGCTCGCAACAAAAGCGAACATAACGAAATACAGATTTCTATGTGCACATAGCGCTCACAGATGCACGCCGCTTCGCAAGGTACTTTTAGCGATATTTCCGGCATAATAAGAAGCAGTGTATGCACATTCTTTTGTGTTTGCATGAAAAAGCATTGACGCAGACGCTGCCGCGGTAGTAAGATATTTGAGGAAAAGCTTTGCCGCTCATCGGCGAAGCTTTGCTTACCGCACAATCGCATCGGATCGAAAAAGAAAGGAACTTTATCATAGATATGAACCAAAAAGAAGTCAGTGAAATCAAAAAACGTTTCAAACCGGATAAGGATAACATCAGCCGCATCTACGGCTGCTATGTCAATGCCGCCAGGGAAATCGTCACCACCTTGGACATGTCAGTCGGCCTGATGGAACAGGAGGAAGCAGAGCTTTACTTCAAATTGCTCAAAAAAACGCTTTCCGGCACCCTCGGCAAGAACCTGTTAGACATTGCATTCAGCATCGCACAGGTCGAAAACAGTGACGAACACCGCCTGCTGCAGGGGCTGCGCAGCTCTCATCTGCGCGACGCGGGGCTGCGCGATGCGCTCTATCAGCGCATCATTGAATCGCTGGATTTCGGCGAGGACAGCTATGTCATCCTGCTGGTCTGCGATTCCTACGATGTACCATTCAAGGGAAGCGACGACGAAATCTTTGAGGAGGGCTCCGGTGAAGTCTTCGATTACATCCTCTGCTGCATCTGTCCGGTCAAGGACGCCAAATCTGCGCTGCGTTACATCGCAGACGAGCATAATTTCCGCGGTGCTTCGACCGGTCATGTGCTGGGTGCGCCGGAGCTGGGCTTCCTCTTCCCGGCATTTGACGACCGCGCTGCCAATATCTATAACGCGCTGTATTACAGCCGCGGTTTGGTCGATATCCATGAGGCGTTTATCACCGGAGTTTTTCAGACCGAAAAAGTTCCGATGTCCTCGGGCGCGCAAAAGCTCGCTTTCAGTGATGTCCTCTGCGAATCGCTCGGCAGTGACTGCAGCTTAGACCTTGTGCGCTCTGTGCATGGAGAAATCCGTGAACGTCTGCTGCTGCACAAGGAAAGCAAGGCTCCCGAAATGCCCGAGATCTATGTCGAAGACGTCGATGATATTCTCAAAAATAACGGCATCTCCGACGAAAAGGTGTCCGCCTTCCATGAGGCCTGCAGCCGCCAGCTCGGGCAGCAGCCGGCACTCAACCCGGTCAACCTGATGGAAACAAACAAATTTGAAATGACCACCCCACAGGTCAAAATCACCGTCGACCCGGACTACACAGATCTGATCCGCACCGAAGTCATCGACGGCAGGACCTGCCTGGTCATTCCGGTCGACGAAAGCGTCGTCGTCAACGGCATTGACGTCAATCCACAATGTTCTTGATCCAGACGCCTCTTTTTACCAGCACATAGCCGACGATGCACTTGATGAGGTTGGAAAGCTCCGCGAGCAGATACACAAGCTGCACCGGAATCGCAGTAAAACGAGCGAGGGCGAAAACAATCGGAATCGGAATCACCCACATATAGGTACTGTCAAACAAGAACGTAACGACCGACTTGCCTCCGGCGCGCAAAGTAAAATAGGTACCATGCACAAAGCCGTACAGCGGCTGACAGCAGCCGGTAATGAAGATCAGCTGTGTCGCGAGCCCCTTGACGATTTCCTCTGTATTGTACATCCGCGGGAAGAGCGGAGACAGTAGGATGAGCATCGCGCCGGTAAGGAAGCAGCAGAAGACGGAGAAAGCAATCAGCTGCTTATCCTCACGCTTCGCCTCCTCCAGCCTGCCCGCTCCAAGCATCTGTCCGATGATGATGCCGACCGCGTTTCCTAAGGATAAAAATACCACGTTGAACACATTGCTGATGGTGTTCGCGATGTTGAACGCCGCGACAACTTCCAGCCCTCTGACGGAATAGCATTGGGTCATAAAGGTGATGCCGAACGACCACATCAATTCGTTGATAAACAAAGGTAAGCCGATGGCGATAATTTGTTTCAAAAGACTCCCGGGAATCTTAAAACTGCGCAGCGCACCCCGAATAAACGGATTGCGCGCCACGTGCTTATGGGTCCAGCCCGCTACAATCGCAAGCTCTACGAAACGGGAGAGAACTGTCGCGATTGCCGCGCCGACACAGCCAAGCTCCGGTGCGCCGAGCTTGCCGAAAATCAGGATATAGTTAAACACCAGATTGACGCATACCGCGATGATGCCGCCAATCATCGGAATGACCGTTTCTCCGGTTTCACGCAGCGTGCCTGAATAGCATTGTGTCAACGCAAAGGGCAAAATTCCGATGACGATCACTTCCAGGTAAGCCTTCCCATAAGAGCGCGTCGCCTCCAGATCTCCGATACCTTCGCCCTGATGGATAAACTGTTGGATCAAAGGCTCTCCCACAGTCAAAAAAATAACCGCGAAAATTGCCGATAATATCACGCCAAACAACAGCTTAAAGCGGAAGGTATCCCGCACACCCTCTGCATTGCCGCTGCCGTAAAACTGCGCGCTCAAAATGCCTGCGCCAGCCACCGCACCAAAGATACAGAGATTAAAAATAAAGACCAGCTGGTTCGCAATCGCGACCCCGGACATCTGCTCCGTACCCACCTGTCCGACCATGATATTGTCGAGCAGACTGACAAAATTGGTGATGCCGTTCTGGATCATGATCGGCACCGCCACCAGTAAAACCTTTTTATAAAATTTTCTTGTTCCGACCAGACTGCGCAGTCCGCCGTCGGTCAACTCCGTATGTTTCCCCATCTTCTCCTCATTTTCTCCGCAGTGCATTCTCTATCTCACGACGCCCCCTATACCCGGGGACTTTCTTGGTGAGGTATGAACATTATAATCGAAATCACAGCACTTCGCAATATCCCATCTGCATTTTCGGTCAAAAAGACCTCGCAAAATCCATGATCCTGCGAGGTCTTCGTGTTGTTGACGATGAAAAAGTTG
>UQMQ01000089.1 GCA_900542245.1 uncultured Eubacteriales bacterium | reverse complement strand
TGCGGGGGTCTCTTTGATTATGTAGGAAATATCGCTATGCGATATTTCCGGAATCACGACAAAAGCACCTTGCGAAGTGGCGCTCATAGGTGAGCGCCATGTGCGCATAGAAATCTCAGATTTCGTTATGCGCACTTTTGTCGTTAGCACAGGTTTTTTGTCAGCAGACTTTTGGATACCCGGACTTTTGGATGCATTTTAAGATGCTAAAGTTTGGAATATTACAGCTTTTACACTTGCATAATGTGCGCAGAAGTGTTAAACTATTAACAGCGTGATGCAAAAAGAAACTGTTGAAGATATGCATAGCTTTGACAGAGATATTTTCTAAAGGCAAGAAAGGAAGATAAAGATGTATCAGACAATCAAGTATGAAGTAAAAGATAAGGTGGCTACCGTTACGATCAACCGGCCGGAGGCATTGAACGCCTTAAATTCGACCGTTTTAGATGAATTGTTCGATGTATTTAATGTTATTGATAAAGACGAAAACGTCAGATGTGTGATCGTGACCGGTGAGGGCAGATCCTTCGTCGCGGGCGCAGATATCGCGGAGATGTCTACATTGAATCCGGTGGAGGGCAAGCGCTTTGCACAAAAAGGCCACAGAGTGATGAACTTCATCGAAAAGACCGAGAAACCGGTCATCGCTGCGGTAAATGGTTTTGCGCTCGGCGGCGGCTGCGAGCTTTCGATGGCATGCGATATTCGCTTGGCATCCGCAAAGGCGGTGTTCGGACAGCCGGAAGCAGGCCTCGGCATCACACCGGGATTTGGCGGTACACAGAGATTATCCAAGATCGTCGGACCTGGCAACGCGGCGATGCTGATTCTGACCGCGCAGAACATCAAAGCGGATGAGGCACTCAGAATCGGGCTGGTGCAGAAGGTAGTCGAGCCGGAAGAACTGATGCCGACAGCGGAAGCGATGGCACAGAAGATCGCGTCCAACGCGCCGGTCGCAGTCATGGCTTGCAAGACCCTTCTCAACAAGGGCTACCATTTGGATCTGTTCAGCGGCTGCGCACTCGAAGCAGAGGGCTTCGGCGTATGCTTCGGCACCGAGGACCAGAAGGAGGGCATGAAGGCGTTCCTGAACAAGACGAAATACGAATATCAGGGCAAGTAAAGTCAATCTGGATTTACAGTATGAAAGAGGCAGCGTCTTTTAACAGAACGATTCCTCTTGACATATGAACAAGAAAGATGCAAAAGGAAAAGGAGCCAATCTTTGATAGAGAGGCTCCTTTCGTGTGCCTTGCACGTCTGCTTGTGCAAGACAGGTGGAAGTGATGATTGCCTACTAAAAACGTTCTTTCTTGAGGCGATAGATTGCATTCTTAACCGGCGGTAATGCCAGCACGATCAGAGTCAGCACGCCTTCGCCGCCGATGTAGAAGATATTGTATAAAAAGCTGTACCAAACCGGATTCATGCCTTCCGGCGCGTATTCACCGAAGAAGATAAAACCGGAGAGGAAGGAGCAGATAAATCTGCCGATGATCGCGACGATATAACCGATGTACAAGCCGTTTTTCTTATTGCTGAAAAATCCGGAAAGCCCCAGACAGCCGAACGCCAAAACATAGTCGAGAAGCACCTGCATCGGGAACAGGATGACCGGGTCGATGATCAGGTTTAACAGACCGAGCGCAACGCCTGAGGTAAGACCCCATTTCGGCCCGCAGAAGTAGCCGGTAAGGGTCGCTGCCAGCATACTGAACAGCGTGATCGAGCCGCCGTAAGGCATCGGAATGATCTTGACCATACCGAGGACAAAAGAGAGTGCGATCAGAATCGCACAGAGAACAATACTGTAAAGATTGCGTTTGCTGTTTTGAGTTGATGAAATCTGTGACATAAAAAAACCTCCTGTCATAAATAGGAGGGGAACCGGTACTCACAGCATCGCAGCATCGCATAGCGCAGAAGCCATACACTGCATAGCCATGAGAATAAAACTGATGTTGCTGCTTCCCTACGCCGGTACTGACCGGATCAGGTTATGAGGGTTTATCCTAGGACAATGCGGAAGTTCACTGTTTAAGAAGTGACATCTTCACGAAAGCCCTTTGGTAAATCTCAGCAAAAGCTCCCCTAGCAATAATTTTTCAAAAATATTTTACTGTATATCAGAGAGCCTGTCAACTTTTTTTCGCGCTTTTCCTTGATTTTTTGAACATACAGCAGTTATTTCCTCCGGATCGATACCTGCTGCGTATAACTGATGCTTGCGGCGCGCATGCAGTTTATGTTATGATATGCCTGTATAAATCATTTGCAAGAGGTATGCATGAAAACGATTGATCAAGAATTTACGCAGGCAGTCATGTCATGGTTTCAAGAAAACCAACGTGATCTGCCGTGGAGAAAAGATAAAGATCCCTATCATGTCTGGGTTTCCGAGATTATGCTGCAGCAGACGAGAGTGGAGGCGGTACGGGATTATTACAGGCGATGGATGGAAGCGCTGCCGAACGTACAGGCGTTGGCACAGACGGAAGAGGAAACCCTCCTCAAGCTCTGGCAGGGACTTGGTTACTATAATCGCGTGCGCAATATGCAGAAAGCAGCGAGAATGATCATGGAAGAATATGAGGGAAGCTTCCCAGCGCGATATGAGGAGATCCTGAAACTCCCGGGCATCGGGGCGTATACGGCGGGTGCGATCGCATCCAACTGTTTCGACGAGCGTGTCGCAGCTGTTGACGGCAATGTGCTGCGTGTGATGAGCCGACTGACAGAAGATGATACGGATATTCTGCTGCAGTCGACCAAACGGCGCTATGCGCTTATGCTACAGACCCTGTATCCGCAGAAACAATGCGGCGTGTTTACGCAAGGGCTCATGGAGATCGGTGCGATTGTCTGTGTGCCGAACGGTACGCCGAAATGTGAACTTTGCCCGATCCGCGCATTTTGCGGAGCCGGAGAGCATCAGACCTTTGACCGCTATCCGGTCAAGACCGCAAAAAAAGAACGCAAGATCATTGAAATGACCGTCTTTATTCTGCAGTGCGGCGAGCAGCTCGCGGTGCAGAAACGCGGCGCGAAGGGCATACTGGCGGGGCTGTACCAATATCCGAATCTGGAACAAAAAATGACCGCCGCAGAGGCGCTGCAGACCGCAGAAGCATGGGGCTGCATGCCGACCGGCTTGCAGCGGCAGAGCGAATACAAGCATATTTTTACGCATGTTGAATGGCATATGACGGGATATTATATCACGTGCAGCTGTGAAGCGGACGGTCCGGCGCACGACTGGATCTGGGTCGATGCGGCGCAGATGGAGGCGGAAATCCCGCTACCATCGGCATTTCAGTATTTTTGACGCATTGCGCCGCGACATTTTTCAGAGGACTTGTAAAAAAATTAAAATCATGTTAAGATATACGAAATAGGGCAATTGATTCAATCACAAATGGGAAAAGGAGTTATTATGGGAAACCACATTATTATCGAACCGGCGTCCAAAATCAGAGAAATCGCAAGAAACACACTTTCTGGAAATTGGAAACCGGTCACGCTTGTATTGTTCATTTATTTTCTGCTGACCAGCGGGGTAGGTCTGATCCTGGATCAGTTTTTCACCTACACATATACGCTGCAGCAGGGCATCTATGGAGAGGCCTTTGTTTATGATATTTCATACGGCTCCGCCATTTACGATTTTTTGATCAGCGGACCGTTTTCGTTCGGGTTGACCATGTATCTTCTGACCTTTTTCAGAACCAGAAGATCGGACGGCACACTGCTGTTTGAGGGGTTCAGTAATTTCGGCAAAGCATTCCTGCTGTTCCTTTTGATGAGCGTGAAGATTTTCCTCTGGTCGCTGCTCTTTGGCATTCCCGGTATCATCGCGACGATCCGCTACAGTCAGGCATTTTACGTGATGATCGATCATCCGGACTATACACCGAGCCAGTGCATTGAGGAAAGTAAACGTCTGATGATGGGCAATAAGGGTAGATATTTTTATTTGACGCTGACCTTCATCGGCTGGTATCTGCTTGCAGCCATGCCGAGCGCGATCTTCAATCGGGTGAGCGGCTCCGGTGTCGGCAATATTATCTTTATGATCATTCTGAGCATTCCGGCGCTTTTTGTCGATGCGTATGTCAATACGGCATATACGGCGTTTTATGAGCTGGCGACGGAGAAGCTGGTCGTTGTACAGCCGGGCAGCGGGATCGATCCGAGCAATGTCGTTTCGGCAAGCTATACGGTTGATGAAAGTTCGCAGCCTACCGCGCCGGTCTCACGTGATATTCCGACAGAAGGACAGACTGCACAGGGCGGCTGGGACGCACCGCAGGAAGCCACGCCGCAAACGCCACAGCCGGAAGCAGCTGAAATGACCGAAGCATCGCAAACGACGGAAGCACCGCAAACAGATGCGTGGACTGCACCGGAGGCGGGCGCGGCGCCTGCGCAGGAAATACAGCGTACATCAGAGCCAAGGTCGCAGGAGGATGTACAGGCTGCGAAGGACGCGGCAAAGGACGCCAAAGAAGAAGCGCGCTATCAGGCAGAGGAACGCAAATATAACGACGAGCAGTAAGCACGCGATGCGCGGCATCGCGCGGACTTGTATGCACACGCAGTGAATCGCATATGCCGCAGCGCAGATGCAATATAATATGAACAAGAAGGGCCTCGGCAGGGGCTCTTTTTTGGTACGAGGACAGGTGCTCCGGCATAGTATGAAGTATCTCATCATGTAAGGAGGTAAAACCTTGTCTTTGGAACGACATTATTTCCCGGGTAATAACACGCCGCTGGGATTTTTCTCTTACTATAAACATATTCTGGGACAGCGCGAAGCGAACAAGATCATCTGCATGAAGGGTGGACCCGGCACCGGCAAGTCCACTTTTATGAAGCGCATCGGCGAGCACTTTGCGAAGCTTGATGAAAATATCGACTATCTCCACTGCTCCGCGGACGAAAACTCGCTCGACGGGGTCGTGCTCAAGGATCGAAAGATCGCGGTGATCGACGGAACCAGTCCACATATGACGGACCCGATCACGCCGGGCGCCGTCGACAAGATTATCAATCTCGGTGAATTCTGGAACGAGGAGGGGCTCCAGCTTAATAAGGAGGAGATCATCGACCTGAACGAGGCATGTTCGCGTTGGTACCGCATCGCCTACAATTACTTAAACGCTGCCAAAAGCGTCTTTCGGAGTATGGAGGAGGTCTATAACCGGGCGATCAGCTATAGTGAGATCTACCGCGTCGTGGCCGACATCGTCGGACGAGAATACCGCGAGCATGAAATTTGTCTGACGCCCGGACGCGAAAAACGGTTCTTTGCCAGCGCTATCACAGCAGGCGGCACAGTGCATTATCTGCCGAGCCTGCTTGGTGAGATGGAACGGATCTATCTGGTCGATGTGCCTGTGGGCTATGCGAACTCCGGTTTCATGTCGGTGCTGCGCGAGGGCGCGATCTATCGCGGTTTAGACGTAGAAACCTTCTATTGTCCGCTTTGCCCGGACGAAAAGATCGATCACCTGCTGATCCCCGGCATCAAGACGGCGTTTCTGACCGTCAATGCGTACCACGATCTCGAACCATGGGAAATCATAGAAGATGACGGTAAGGATCGGGAGATTATTCTGCTCGATGTCAGCGACTATATGAACAGCCTGATCATGGCGCAAAACGATGATTTCCTGCTTTCTCTGGCAGAGGAGTTCGATATCCTGCTGGATAAGACAGTGCAATGCCTTGAAAAGGCGAAGCATGCGCACATGCAGGTGGAAGCGCTCTATGTGCCGAACATGAACTTTACGGAGATCAATCAGGTGCTGGAGGCGACGATCAGCGAGCTGGAAAGAAACAAATAAAAATACGGCAAAGCTGCTGCAAAGCCGATTTACTGCGCGAAAAGGCGCAATACAGCACCGAAAAGCGGTATTGAAAAGGTGCGCAAAAGACATTATAATAAAGATAATGTCATCGTGAAAACATATCGATGGACAGATATCAACTTTAAGATATTCGCGGATATCCGCAGAAAAACACGAGGGATGTAACATGACAATTGCTGAATATAAACAAATGCTGGTCGCAGAGGGGCTGCTAGCCTCGGATAATGCAGAGACCGCGGATTTCTCGCAGGAGGTCACCGATGTTTCCTACAATTCGCTGACGGTAAAGCCGGGAACGCTGTTTCTGTGCAAGGGCGCGAATTTCAAGGAGGCATACCTTGCGGACGCGCTTGCCAAGGGCGCCTGCGGCTATGTGGCAGCACGCGATATGAACATGGGACCGGATGTAACTGGCCGTGTGACAGGGGACATCCGCGCCGCCATTTCGAAGATTTCCGCCTTTTATTTTAATCGCAGCTGGGACAAGGGTCTGAAATTGATTGGGTTGACCGGAACCAAGGGAAAGTCAACCACTGCGACGATGATCAAAGCCGTTTTGGACCTTTACCGCGGCAGGGAGATCGGATTTTCGTCCGGCATCTATACCTATGACGGACAGCATCGCGAAAAATCGCGCAAGCTGACGACGCCGGAGACCATCGAACTGCACCGGCTCCTTGACGGCTGCGTGCGGAACGACTGCCGTTATCTGGTGATGGAGGTGTCCTCACAGGGGCTGAAATACGACCGCGTGGCAGACCTGCACTATGAGGTCTGCGGATTTTTGAATATTTCGGAGGATCATATCTCAGAGGCGGAGCACAGCGATATGGAGGATTACTTTACATCCAAGCTGAAGATCTTTGACCGCAGCCGGATCGCCTGCGTGAATCTGGATATGGACAAGACCTATCTGCCGCGAGTGTTGGCGGCGGCGCAGGCAAGCTGTGAAAAGACTGTGACTTTCGGCTTTGACAGTGCTGCGGAGGTGCAGGGGCTTGCGGTCGAAGAAGGACCGGGCTACATCGTGGTCAAGGCGGTGCTGGACGGCAGAGAAGAAGCCTTTCGCGTTAATATCGGCGGCGGCTACAACGGCAGCAACGCACTGGCGGCGATCGCGGTCTGCAGACAGCTTGGCGTGCCGATCGAAACAATCCGCGAGGGTCTTGCGCATGTCAAGGTCGCCGGACGCATGGAAACCTATACGCTCGACCGCAATGTGGACGTGATCGTGGACTGCGCACATAACAAGATGAGCTATGAAGCGCTGTTCGACTATGTACATCACCATTATCCGCAGCGCAAGGTCGGCTTCGTGTTCGGCTGTGTTGGCGGCAAGGCCTTTAACCGCAGACAGGAGGCAGGAGAGATCGCCGATGCCAACGCAGACTTTATCATCATCACCGAGCGCGATCCCGGCAAGGAGGATGTGCAGAAGATCTGTGAAGAGATTCTCGCGCACGTCGCGCACAAGGAAAAGGCGCAGATCATCACCGACCGCGACGCGGCCGTCCGCACCGCACTGGATAAGGCGGAAGCACTGGGCGACTGCGTGCTGATTCTGGCGGGCTGCGGCTCCGATGCCTATGTCAAACGCGGCACCCGTTTAGTGGAATTCGCGACCGACGGCGAGCGCGTACAGAAGTATCTGGAAGCACATCGTTAAGCGGAAGCATCTGCGCGGTCGCTCTGCGCCGAAGCATGCAAGGAACTCCACAGAGGAACACTTGCAAAAGTTCAAACAGGCCAACCCGAAGGAGAGTATCCACATGCTGCAGCTTTACTTACAACTTTTGAATACCTGTTCCGAACAGGAAAAATTCAAGCAATTATATGAAACCTACCATAGACTCATGCACTGGGAAGCGCAGCGCGTTTTGCAGGATCGGCATCTGGCGGAGGACGCCGTGCAGGAGTCTTTTTTGCGTATGATCAAAAATTTTCACAAAATCGGAGAAATTTCTTGTCCCCAAACGAAGCGTTTCGTGGTTATTATCGTTAGGAACGCCGCGCGGAATCTGCTCGCAAAAGAGAGGAGGCTGCGCAGCAGGCAGGACTTTGGCATGTCTGGCAGTGCTGACGATGAGACAGAACAGCCAGCGTCCATGTGGGAAAATCTCTCCAAGGGCTTTGACGAAACGCCGGACGCGGTATTACATAAGGAAATCATACAGACCGTACAACGTTTGCCGGATTGGGCGGCAGAGGTATTGCTGCTGTCCGCGGTCTACGGCTTCAGCACGCGCGAACTGGCGAGTGTGCTCGGCATCACGATCGAGGCTGCCAAAAAGCGGCTGCAGCGTGCCAGAGTGCTGTTCCGAAACAAAATGAAAGAGGGTGAAACGCGATGACAGAAGCAGAGTTTCAGAGAGTCTTAAGAGAAGCGCTGGAAGAACGCTATGCCGATATTCCGGACCCGGATGAACTGGAATACGAGTATACCTTTTCACCGCGATTCGAGCGCAGGATGAAGCGCATGATCCGAAACTTTGACCGTATCCGAAGCAAGGCACAAAGGGAAGCTGCGCGCACAGAGGCGGCGCAGCAAAACAGACGGAAAATCGGTCGTTTAGATTCCGAACGCAGCATGCAGTATGTGACCTTTGGCAGATATACGATGCGCCGTGCCGTCGCTATAGCACTGGTAGCCGCCCTGATTCTGGCACTGGCGGCCTGCGCGATCCGCTTCGCGATCATCTGGCACGAAACCAACAACGAGAAGCAGGGCACACTGGATGTGACCTTCGAGCTTGAGGACCCGGCGGGGGCAGCAGAAGCCTTTGCGTTCAAAGAACCGACCGTGCCGGAGGGATATGTGCGAGGAGAAGTATTTCAGGCAGAAGATATTTATACGATAGAGTTCTTGGATGCAGAGAATGATAAAGTGATTTATTATAACCAGACAGCGGTATTGGAATCTACAGGACTCAGCATTGACAATGAAGCGGAGAGCTTTGCACCAATCAGTATTAATGGACATAAGGGCTATTCTGCTGAGGAACCAACGTATTCTTATATCATTTGGTCTGATGGAATATCCGTATACTCCATCTCAAGCAATAGGGCACTTACGGATCTAGTAAAAATCGCTGAAAGCATTAAATGAAATGTACTGAAAGAAATACAAAAAATAATTTAAAATTCCTTGTCCCCAAATTACCTCTTCGACGGTTAGTATATGTAGAAGCAAAAACTTCTGACAAATAACCGAGAGGAGGTGAGAATATGAAAAGAACGATTACTGTATTGCTAGTCGCTTGTGTATTGCTTTTTAGCAGCCTTACTGTTGCGTCAGCATCTATGTTTGATGTAATCGCGCCGATGGCTGATAATTATTCCAATATAAATGTGAATTTGGATATAGCGTCTGGAAAAGCGGAGGTTTCAGCAACCTTGTATGGAAGAATCGGAGTGACCACAAAAGCGACCATACATCTTTACTTACAGCAATACAAAGATGGTAAATGGGAGGACTATGATGACTGGTTAAAGTCAGAAAATGCAACTAGCTGTGCATTATCTAAAACGATCAGCATACCCAAAGGCTATACCTATCGCGCCAAGGCATCCTGCTATGCGTATGCGGGAAATAACTGTGAGCATGTGGTAAAGTATAGTAAAGCAATATAGAAAAGACCATATTGCTTAATAATCTAAGCAATCATGTAAGCATTTACAGAAAAAGAGAAAGGAAGAGTAAAAATGAAGAAGAAAATTTTAAGCATGATAGTTGTGGCATTGTTAGTCGCAACATTTTGTCCGTTAAATGCATTTGCGATGGAAAACAATAATGAGCCTGTTA
>UQMQ01000088.1 GCA_900542245.1 uncultured Eubacteriales bacterium | reverse complement strand
GGGATGTTTTGGTATTTTAATGCAAAAACACAGAAAAATCAAGATGTTTTTTTGGAAAAACAACAAGAAATGGGCTTGTTTATGTATACAATGTGCAAACGGAGGGATGGCATGCTCCTTGCTTTAATTTATAGATACAATTGTTGCTAAACAAATTTTGTTTTGAAAAGGAGATTAAGTGAAATGAAAAACGTAAAAGTGATCCTTTGGGGATTAGGCGCTATGGGCGGCGGCATCGGCAAAATGCTTACAAAGAAAAAGGGCGTGGATATCGTTGGTGCGATCGATATCGGCGACAAGATCGGCAAGAGCTTATATGACGTTGTTGCGGGCAGCGTAAAGGGCGACAGAGAAGACGTGATCGTTGGAACGCCGGAAGAAGTCATCAAACCGGGCGCAGCAGACATCGTTGTTGTTTGCACAAACTCCTTCACAAAAGACGTATTTGACAAGCTGGTATTCGTTATGGAAAGAGGCATGAACGTCATTACTTCTGCAGAAGAAATGGCTTACCCGCAGGCGCAGGAACCGGAACTGGCTAAGAAATTAGATGAAATCGCAAAGAAGAACGGCGTATCCGTTATGGGTACCGGCATCAACCCGGGTCTCATCATGGACCTGCTGGTCGTGCTGTGGACCGCAGCTTGCGAAGAAGTAAACCATGTAACCTCCAGAAGAGTTAACTCCCTGTCCCCGTTCGGACCGGCAGTTATGGAAGAGCAGGGTATCGGCATCTCTGTTGAAGAATTCAACGAAAGAAAAGCAAACGGTACGATGGCAGGTCACGTAGGCTTCGCAGAATCCACGATGATGATCTGTGACGCGCTCGGTTGGAAGTGGGATGACTTCGGTCAAGATATGGAACCGATCGTGACAGACGTTGACAGAAAGTCTCCTTACGGCTTCGCGGCAGCAGGACAGGTTGCAGGCGTTGCAATGAAGGGCTGGGTCAACATTGACGGCGAAAGAAAGATCGACATGGATCATCCGCAGCAGATCGAACCGGAGCAGGTTGGCGTACACACAGGCGACTATGTCATCTTAGATGCAGTACCTCCTGTCAACATGGTTAACACACCGGAGATCGAAGGCGGTATCGGCACCATGGCTATGATCATGAACTGCATCCCGCACTGCATCAACGCAGACGCAGGTCTGATCACGATGCTGGACATCCCGGTTCCACACGCAATCATGGGCGACTTCAGAGATCTGATCAAAGAAAACAAGAAAATCGTGAAGTAGCGAATCTTCCATTTATATGCGACATGCGTCGCCGGACGGCGTTGCCGCAAGGATGATTCGATATAATTTCCTCGGCGCTGCTCGGAAATTAGAGGGCGAATCTTACACAAATAAGGAGATAGACAAAATGGCTAAAAAAGGCGATTGGGTCCGCATCCACAGCATCGTTCTGAAAGCAGAAGAAAGAACTGCAAAGCTGCCGGACGATACGAAGAAATGCGACCTGCAACAATGGACAAAGGGCTTCCTGCAGAATGAGGAAGCAAAGCTCGGTGACGAGGTTACCGTCAAGACAGCCGTCGGCCGTCTGGTAGAGGGTACTTTGATCGACGAAGCCCCTTACTATACCCACAGCTACGGCAAATTCGTGCCGGAGATCATCGAAATTGACAGACAGCTGAGAGAGATCATGAATTTCGGAGGTGAAGCATAATGGCATTGGCAAAAGACTATCAGTCCGTCATGGGCAGATCCAACGAGATACAAAAAGAAGCATTGGGACTTGACTATTCCGATTTTGAGACTTCTCCGATTTCTTTCGACTACGATGCGTTGATGAAATCTACCGGATATACCTTGGACGAAATCGAAAGAATTCAGGGATTGCATGGTGTCGGCAACACGCCGCTTCTGGAACTCAGAAACATCACAAAATTAGCGCGTAAATACGCAAAACCGGGCTACGGTGCAAGGATCTTCGTCAAAGATGAATCCTGCAACGCATCCGGCTCTTTCAAGGACAGACGTGCGGCGTGCGCAGTTGCGCATGCGAAGAAATTAGGCTATAAGGGCGTTATGGCAGCGACCTCCGGCAACTACGGTGCGGCGGTTGCTTCCCAGGCAGCGATGCAGGGATTAAACTGCATCATCGTCCAGGAATGCTATGACTCCCACGGCGTCGGACAACCGGAGATCGTTGAGAAGGCGAGAAAGTGCGAAGCACTCGGCGCAGAAGTCGTACAGCTGACCGTCGGACCGGAATTATTCTATTCTTTCCTGTCCATCATGGAAGATACCGGATACTTCAACGCTTCCCTGTATTCTCCGTTCGGCATTGCCGGCGTGGAAACACTGGGCTATGAAATTGCGACACAGTGCAGAGAAAAACTCGGCAAGGATCCTGATGTTGTTGTCTGCACCAACGCAGGCGGCGGTATGGTAACCGGAACGGCACGCGGGCTGCTCAAAGCAGGCTGCAAGGCTGAGGTTGTCGCAGCATCCATCGATTTGACAGGGCTTTCCATGGCCTCCGATTTGGATTTCAATAAGAAATCCTGCACAACAGGACATACCGGATTCGGCGTTCCTTACGCCACCGATCCGGACCACTCCGATGTACCGCGTTCCGCAGCACGTCCGCTGAGATATATGGATCAATATTTCACAACGACACAGGGCGAGGTTATGTATATGACCGAAATGCTGGCGAATCTGGAAGGTATCGAAAGAGGTCCTGCAGGGAATACTGCACTTGCGACGGCGTTCTCCTACGCACAGGAATTGCCGGAAGATGCGATCGTCGTTGTTTCCGAGACGGAATACACAGGCGCAGGCAAGCACATCCAGCCGCAGCTTGATTTCGCAAGAGATAATGGTATCGATATCAAATTCGGAGATCCGAAGGACGATAAGCCAGGCACAAATTTGATCTTACCTGCAAACCCGGGTCTGATCAAGCACAAAGTAGCGAATATCGAACATTTCCGCAAATCCTTGATCAAAAAAGCGGTCAAGAAAGCCGGCGTCAAGCCGACCGATGCAGATCTGGAATTCTTAGCGATCGAAACAAAAACAGATATTGATTTTGTCAAGAAAACGCTGGAAGCAGAGGGTTTACTGTAAAAAATCATTGAATTTATCCATGTGCAGACGCTGGCGCATCGCAAGCTGCGGGGCGTCTGCAAGCAGGAAATGAAAGGAATAATAAGGATGAAAAGAGCAGACGATTTTGAAGTAAGAAGACAGCATATCGCCAATCTTACGGATGAAGAACTTTATCAGAGATTCTGGGAGCTGACCGACAAGGTCGTTGACCCGTTGTTAGAGCTGGGAAAGAAGAATACGACACCTTCCGTAGAACGTTCCGTTTTACTGAGAATGGGCGTATCCTCCTTAGACTGCATGCCGATCGTGAATCACGCAATGGATCACGGTCTGATGGGCAAGGGATGCGGACACTGTGTCTACAAGCTGTCCAAACTGGAAAACATCTCAATCAGAGAAGCCAGCATCAAGCTCGCACAGGGCGAAGGCTGGGATAAAGTCGCAGCAGCGTTCAAGGAGGGTAAGTAAGATGGCAGAATTAAAGAGAAACGAAAAGATCGATATTGTCGAATTGCTGAAAGACCTTGACAAATACGAGCCGAGAAGAAGAGGCTGGACATGGAGAGAAAGAGCAGAAGATCAGCACATGGGTCCGTTTGAATATCGCGAGATTTCCAAGCCGCTGAAGCAGAGCGTTCCGCTGCCTCCTGCAAAATTCATGGAAGACATCGACCCGCAGCCGATGCAGACCATCACCACAGAGATTGCTTCCGGAAGATTCGAGGACGATATCCGCAGAATGAGAATGGGCGCATGGCACGGCGCTGACCACCTGATGGTTATCCGCCACATGGGACAGTCCCATATCGACGGTCTGATGGAAGGTACGCCGCAGGGCATCGGCGGTGTTCCGATCACCAGAAAGCAGATCAGAGCACAGAGAAAAGCCATCGATATGATCGAGGACGAGGTTGGTCGTCCGATTAACTATCACTCCTATGTATCCGGCGTTGCAGGTCCGGACGTAGCGGTACTGTTCGCAGAAGAAGGCGTCAACGGTGCGCATCAGGACCCGCAGTACAACGTGCTCTACAGAGACGTTAACTGCGTCAGATCCTTCGTAGATGCCTGCGAATCCAAAAAAGTCATGGCTTGGGCAGACATGCTGCAGATCGACGGCGCACACAATGCAAACGCGACTGCAAGAGAAGCATGGAAGGTACAGCCGGAGCTGATCGTACAGCATGCGATCAACTCCAGATTCTCCGAAAAGGTCGGCATCAAACCGGAAAACATTTCTCTGTCTACCGTACCGCCGACGGCAACACCGGCACCTTGCATGTATATCGACCTGCCTTACGCGGTTGCACTCAGAGACATCTGCGACAGATACAAAATGAGAGCACAGATGAACACCAAGTATATCCAGTCCTCCGCGCGTGAGGCGACGGTTACCCATGTTATGAACATGTTCATCTCCAAGCTGACCAGAGCAGATATTCAGTCCACTATCACACCGGACGAAGGCAGAAACGTGCCTTGGCATATCTACAACATTGAAGCTTGCGACACCGCAAAGCAGACCTTAGTCGGCTTAGACGGCTTAATGGAAATGGTTGAGCTCAAAAAAGACGGTCCGCTGAGAGAAATGGCCAGAGACATCAAAGAGAGAGCTTGCCTGTTCATGGAAGAGATCGTGGAAAACGGCGGCTACTTCCAGGCTGTACAGGACGGCTTCTTCGTTGACTCTGCAAAATATCCGGAGAGAAACGGCGACGGTATCGCGCGTAAGATCGAGGGCGGCGTAGGCTATGGCTTCATTTTCGAGAGAGACGAAGACTACATGGCACCGGTAACCGCACACTACGGCTACAACAACGTGGAGCAGTATGGCGGCGATCCGGCAGATCCTGCGGCATTGATCGGCGGCTGCACCTTCGAAGACAGAAGCAAGATCGTTTATATCGACGAACTTGATGAAGAAGATAACGTAAATGTAAGACTTGCAAAGGTCGCAAAATACAGAACCGGCGAAGTCATCACACCGGAAGTCGAATGGTGCGGCGACAGAGTCGTGATGGTTACGATGATGCTTCCGACCAACAAGCGTGTTGCAGAAGCAGCGGCGGTTGAATTAGGTAAGAAGTTAGGTCTGGTGGATCCGGAAGTCATCTCTGCAGAAGTGATGCAGGATGCGGAAGGTACCAGAATCGAACTGAAGGGCCGCGTTGATTTCGATATCGACCTGACGACCCTTGAGATCCCGCCTGAGCCACACTATATGACAGACAAAGAGCTTTATGATGAATTCGAAGGACACGAACACATGAAGGTTGTCTGCGGTACAGTCGGCGAAGACGAACACTCCGTAGGTATGAGAGAGATCATCAATATCAAGCACGGCGGTATCGAAAAATGGGGTATCGAATGCGTATACCTCGGCACTTCCGTACCGGTAGAAAAGATGGTTGACGCTTGTATCGAAGAAAACGCACAGGCAATCCTTGCATCCACGATCATTTCCCACGACAACGTGCACTACAAGAACATGAAGAGACTGCATGAGCTCTGCGTGGAAAAAGGTATCAGAGACAAAGTGATCATCTGCGCGGGCGGCACACAGGTTATTCCGGAAGAAGCCGTCAAGACCGGTATCGATATGGGATTCGGACGTAACTCCCACGGCATCGACGTTGCTACCTTCTTAGCTGAAGAAAGACAGAGAAGAAGAGGCGAAAGAGAATAATTTATCTCCAAAACAAAACAAAATGAAACCCTAGGGGCTGGGCCGGATGCCCAGCCCTTAGGCTTTATGATGTAGGAAATATCACCGGGCGATATTTCCGGAATCACGACAAAAGCACCTTACAGAGCGGCACTCATGAATGCGCGCCATGCGCACATAGAAATCACAGGTTTCGTTATGTGCACCTTTGCCCGGTCAGAAACACTGCAAAGCAGGACAGCCCGTTGCGACGGGATCAAGACGCCGCCGCTGCGGGAAAATATCGAAATGGAATGCTACACATGAAACCCTTTTGTGTGTTATACTATATAGAAATCGCAATACAAGCTTATAGGGAGAAGAACATCAATGGACAAACAAGAATGGCTGCAACAGGCCGAAAACATCATCAATGGATACTTGACAAGACAGGACGGGTGCTTTGACGATCAGATGCACGCGACGCTGGTCGCTTGTGATTATGAAGCGCAGTCGGTAACGATAGAGTTTGAAACACAGAAATGGCAGATCAACGAATGGGGCGGCATTCACGGCGGTGCAATCGCGGGTATGTTTGATACCGCATTCGGAGTCGTAGCGGATTTCATCGCCGGGGAGAATGAAGCGACAACGGTAGACATGAATATTTCCTATGTGCGCCCGCTGGATTACGGTCAGCATACCGCAGTCACCGTTTATACGGTTAAGACCGGGCGGAAGATTATTCGCCTGCGCGCGGAGATGGGTTGCAAGGAAACAGGCAAACTCGTGGCGACCGGCGTCGGCACTTGGATGCCATTATAGGCATCCGGAATTCTATTGCAGGATGAAATGAAAGACAGCCTTATCAGGATAAAAAATCAATGGAGCGCAAAGTATAAAAAGGAGGACAGGAATGAAGGTAGACGTTTTAGTTGCGGAGATCGGCTCGACGACGACCGTTGTCAATGCGTTCAAAGACCTTGACAGCGAAAATCCGGTTTTTTGGGCACAGGGACAGGCGCCGACTTCGGTGCTGGAAGGCGATGTTCGTATTGGGCTGCAGGGAGCGATCGATGATCTCTGTAGGAAGATGAACATTGACAGTTTGGAATATGATGAAATGCTGGCAACCTCGTCCGCGGCAGGCGGCTTGAAGATGACGGTCCATGGACTGGTTTATGATATGACCGCCAAGGCGGCGAGAGAAGCGGCACTCGGCGCGGGCGGCATCATTCACGATATTACAGTCGGCAGATTGAGAAGAAGCGATTTGGCGAGAATCAAGGAAATCAACCCAAATCTGATTCTGATTGCGGGTGGTGTGGACTACGGCGAACGGGATACCGCAATCTATAATGCCGAAATGATCCGCAATATGGGACTGCATACCCCGGTTGTGTATGCCGGCAATATTGAAAACCAGGATGAAATGAAACTGATTTTCGATGAAGAAAGCGGACAGGAGCTCTATCTGGTCGATAATGTCTATCCGAAGATCGACACCTTGAACGTCGAACCTTGCCGCAAGGTCATTCAGGAGGCCTTCGAGGATAACATCACCAAGGCGCCGGGCATGGAGCACGTCAGAGACATGGTAAACGGTCCGATTATTCCGACACCGGGCGCGGTTATGGAATGTACGAAGCTGCTGTATGACTGCATCGGCGACTGCATGGTCATCGATGTCGGCGGCGCGACTACCGATGTGCACGCCGTAACCGAGGACTCCGATGCGGTCGCCCGCATTTTGACCGCGCCGGAACCGAAAGCAAAGCGAACCGTAGAGGGCGACCTCGGCGTATACGTCAACCGCATGAAAGTCATTGAATCCATCGGCGAAGAAAAGCTGCGCAAGGAATGTGAGGAGAAGCTGCACATCGATCTGGACAAAACACTGGAAACGTATGTGGCAATCCCGAAGACGGAGGATGAGTTCAAGCTGGTAGAACGCCTGACGGAAGAGGCTGTGCTGCGGGCAGTCGAACGTCACGCCGGTCAAATTCGCTATGTCTACGGACCGACCGGAAGACAAACCTTGGCAGAGGGCAAAGACCTGACGCAGATTAAATATATCGTTGGTACCGGTGGCGCGCTGACCAGACTGCCGCATCGCGTGGAGATCATGCAAAAAGTACCGAAGGATAACGAAACAGGGATGAAGCTTTATCCGCCGGAATCCGTCAAGATCCTAGTCGATAACGACTATATCATGGCATCGCTGGGTGTACTTTCCAAGACCCACAGGCAGGGCGCCATCCGCCTGCTGGCAAAAAGCTTGCAAATTGAACTCAAAGAAAACGAGCACGTTGTCAACAAAGCTGCATTTATCGAAGAACTGCAGCGGATGTCCGCCGCCCGCAAGGCGAAGGAGGAAGAACAGCAGAAGCACATCGAAGAGATGGAAGCAATGGGCTACGATTTGACGGACTACAAGGAGGCGCTGGCAGAGAAAATTGGCGGCGCGACGAAGGAAGAAATGGAAGCTGCGAAAAAAGAGGCCTTGCTGCATGATCGCACGATCAAAAAGGGCGCGGATTTAGTCGAACATGCAGAGCAACCGGCAGACGGCGTAAAATCTTCCGATGCATCGGTAACTGGCGATGTGGATGATTACGATCCGGCACAACATGTCATGCGAGGCTGCGGCGAAGTGGATGGCAGACCGAACTGCAATCACGAATGCTGGGCGTGTATGCGGACGCATTGTCCGTATCGCGACAAAAATGCCAAAAGACCCTAGATAAGAATGCTGAAAGGCAGAAAGGATGAAAGGACAAGAATATGTATCCAAGACTGGTAGTAGACTTAAAGAAGCTGAGAAGCAATCTGGACGCCTGCGCAAAGATCGTCAAGGAGGACGGCGGCTGTTCTCTGATGATTGTAACCAAAGGACTTTGTGCTGATCCGGAGATGGCGCGCATGGTCGCGGACCATCCCGCAGTAGAATTTATGGCAGATTCTCGCGTGGCGAATATCAAAACCTACGCGGCGGAGGCCAGAGCCAAGGGAAAAAAGACTGTTCTGCTGAGACTTCCGATGGCGTGTGAAACGGCGGAGGTCGTAAAATATGTGGATCTCAGCTTCAACTCGGAGCTTGCCACCATCAGACTTCTGAATGAAGAGGCAGGCAAAATCGGCGTGAAGCACAACATCCTGCTGATGATAGACATGGGTGATCTGAGAGAGGGGATTTTTTATCAGAACGAAGATCAGATCTTCTCAGCAGTGGCAGAGATCCTGACCATGCCGAACATCAACCTTTACGGCGTCGGCGTCAACCTCACCTGCTACGGGGCGATCATTCCGAAGCAGGATAATCTGGGCGGACTGGCAGCCATCGCACGCAAAATCGAGGCGCAGTTCGATATCAGGCTGAACGTGATTTCCGGCGGCAACTCCAGCTCCATCTACTTAATTTGGAAAGACGGTCTGCCGGAGGGTATCAATAATCTCAGACTCGGCGAATCTTTCCTGCTCGGCAATGACACTGCCTACGGCGAAACCGTTCCGGGCTGCGTACACGACACCATGACGCTGGAAGCGCAGATCATCGAGCTCAAAGAGAAGCCATCCCTGCCGATTGGCGAGGTCGGTGTGGACGCGTTCGGTGAAAAGCCGTATTACGAGGACAGAGGGATGATGAAACGTGCCATCATCGCGGTCGGCAAACAGGATACCGACCTCGGCGGTATGCATCCGACAGACGCGCAGATTGAAATCATGGGCGGTTCCTCCGACCATACGATTTTAGATGTTACCCACGCGGACAGGGGATATAAAGTCGGTGACGTTGTTGCCTTTACGCTGGAATACGGCGCGATGCTCAAACTGGCAACCAGCCCGTATGTCGAGAAAGCGTATATCAAATAAAGCAAGCGCGGCGTGTTTCTCCGTTGGTACGCAAATGCGGTGCTTCCCCTGCCGGGGTATTCCTTTTCGGACGGTCATTCTGTTTTCAAGGTGCAGCTCATCGATGAACTACCCTAAGTC
>UQMQ01000087.1 GCA_900542245.1 uncultured Eubacteriales bacterium | reverse complement strand
TATCTCATTGTTGGCAGAGAAAATGGACGACAGTATGTCGGCTCTGCATATGGAAAAGGAGGTCTGCTTGGGCGTTGGACGGACTATGTTGATTCCTTGCATGGCGGCAATAAACTTATGAAAGAACTGCTCTGTGATTATCCGGAACGATATACACATTTTCAATTTTCCATTTTGCAGCTCTTGCCGAAAGCTGTGACGAAGGAGGAGGTCATTCATACAGAAACGCTTTGGAAGCAAAAACTGCTGACTTATGAGCCACGCGGTATGAATGCGAACTAAAAATCGAATTAAAAAATGTAAATACAAAAACAATGTTCGTCATAATTCGAACATTGTTTTTGCATTCCAAAAAAATATGGCAAAATATACGGATTTTCCTTGTTTCGCCTTCACAAGAGGATTATAATATTCACATCAAAACGACAAAATTCTTTGAAGTGATTACAAGGAGAAAAAGGAGAGGAAATGAAAAAGCTTTTAAGTGTTTTATTAGTGCTTGTCATGGTCTTTTCACTGGCGGCATGCGGCAGCGGCGACAACGGCGGCGATGCGGAAGGTGAAGTATACAATGTAGGTATGATCTGTATCGGCGATGAGAACGCTGCTTACGACAGAAACTTCTACATGGCTGCTGATGCTGCAAAGGAACAGCTGGCGGCAAAGGGCATCAACATTGCATGGACTTATACCTATAACCACCCGGAAGGAGACCCGGTCGCAACGGACTGCCGCGACCTCGGTGACGCAGGCTGCATCGCGGTATTCTGTAACTCCTACGGTATGGAGCCGGCGATGCTGACGGTTGCGCCGGAATATCCGGACACTGTTTTCGTCGGCATGACAAACGAAAACTCCTGGAAAGACGATTTAGATAATACTGTCAACACATTCCCGTCTGTTTATGAAGGCAGATATCTGGCAGGCGTTGCCGCTGGTATGAAGCTGCAGGAAATGATCGACAACGGCGAGATCAAGGCTGACGAAGCGGTCATCGGTTATGTAGGCGCTTACACCTTCGCAGAGGTTATTTCCGGCTACACAGCATTTTTCCTCGGTGCACAGAGCGTTTGCCCGTCCGCGACCATGATGGTCGAATTCATCGGTTCCTGGGGAGACCCGACTATGGAAGCCAACGCGGCGCAGGATCTGATCGACAAGGGCGCGGTTCTGATTTCTCAGCACTCCGACTCCACGACACCGGCAACCACCGCGCAGAAAAACGGTGTTTACCACGTGGGATATAATCTGGATATGAGTGATGTCGCGCAGGACGCTTCCATCGTATCTTCCAGAATCGACTGGACCAACTACATGGTTTATGTGATTGAAACGATCGTTAACGGCGGTAAGGTCGAACAGGACTACAAGCAGCACGGCTATGCTGACGGAGATGTCAAGCTGACTGACTTAAACGAAAACGTTGCGGCAGCAGGCACTGCTGACAAGCTCGCGGAAGTAGAGGCCGCTCTTGCGGATGGTTCCCTCCAGGTATTCGATACTTCCAAGTTCACCGTTGGCGGCAAGGAACTGAAGTCCGCGTTCGCGCTGGATACAGACGGCGACTTCACGCCGGACAAGGAGGAAGCGGTATTCGATGGCGCATTCCACGAATCCTACTTCCAGTCCGCACCGTATTTCGCGCAGAGAATCGACGGCATTACCTTGCTCAATGAAGAGTACTAAAGGGCAGAGAACGTACGAATAGAAATGTCGAAAGAGGACTTTTTCAGTCCTCTTTTGGTGTTTTATTATTATGTAGAAAATATCGCGAGGCGAATTTTCAAGCACACGACAAAAGACAGAGCAAACAAGAGCAAAAGGTGAAACGAATGGAAACAATTCACGCAGTAGAGTTTAAGGGAATCACAAAACGCTTCGGCAGCAATATTGCTAACGACAAGGTAGATTTATATCTGGACAAGGGCATCATCATGTCGCTTCTCGGAGAAAACGGCTCGGGCAAGACGACGCTGATGAATATGCTTGCCGGCATCTATTTTCCCGATGAAGGGCAGATTTTCATCGACGGAAAGCCCGTATCGATCGCCTCACCCAAGGACGCTTTCGCAAATGGCATCGGCATGATCCACCAGCATTTTAAGCTGATCGATGTCTTTACGGCAGCGGAGAACATCGTGCTGGGTCTAAAGGAAGAGGGAAAGCTCGATCGCAGGGCGGTTTCCGAAAAGGTTAAAGCAATCAGTCAAAGATATGGGTTTGAAATCGATCCTGATAAAAAGATTTATGAAATGTCTGTCTCCGAAAAGCAGACTGTCGAGATTCTCAAGGTTTTGTATCGCGGCGCGGACATCTTGATTCTGGACGAGCCGACCGCAGTGCTGACGCCGCAGGAGACGCAAAAGCTGTTTCAGGTACTTCGCACGATGAAAGAGGACGGCAAGTCGATCATCATCATCACGCATAAGCTGAATGAGGTGATGGAAATTTCCGATGTGGTCGCGGTCCTGCGCAAAGGACAGCATATCGCGACGGTCAAGACAGCGGAAACCGATGAAAGCAAGCTGACCGAAATGATGGTCGGACGCAAGGTTTCTCTGAATATCGACAGACCGGAGCCGGTCAATCCGCAGCCGCGGCTGACGATCGCCGGGCTGACCTGCAGGGACAGCGAGGGTGTGACCAAGCTGGACAACGTCGGCTTTATCGCCTACAGCGGCGAAATCCTCGGCATCGCGGGCATTGCAGGCAGCGGACAAAAAGAGCTTTTGGAGACGATCGCCGGACTCAGACATGTGACAGGCGGTTCCATCATCTATTCGCCGGAGGGCAAAGCGCCGGAGGAGCTGGTCGGTAAAACACCGATGGAGATCAAGGACGCGGGTGTCGCACTCGCTTTCGTACCGGAGGATCGTCTCGGCATGGGTCTGGTCGGCGGTATGGGGATGACCGGCAATATGCTGCTGCGTTCGTGGAATAAGGGCAAGGGGATCTTCATCGATCGTAAAGCGCCGGAACAGCTGGCAGAGCAGGTGCTCGAAAATCTGGAGGTCAAGACGCCGGACATCGATTATCCGGTACGCAAGCTCTCCGGCGGTAATGTACAGAAGGTACTGGTCGGCAGAGAAATCGCTTCCGCGCCGTCGGTACTGATGAGCGCGTACGCGGTGCGCGGCTTGGACATTCATACCTCTTACACGATCTATAACTTAATGACCGAGCAGAAAAAGAAGGGCGTTGCCGTTATCTTTGTCGGCGAGGATCTGGACGTACTGCTTGAGCTCTGCGATAAAATTCTTGTCCTCTGCGGTGGTCGGGTCTCCGGCATTGTGGATGCGAGAACGACGAGCAAGGAAGAAATCGGTCTCTTGATGACGCAGTATGGCGGAAAGGAGGAAAACTAAATGAACGAAAAAACACCTCTGATTCGTCTTGCGAAACGTGAGGATATGCCTAAGAGCAAGATCTGGCTGATTCGCGCTGCGGCGTTCCTGCTGGCGATCGTACTGGGCGGGCTGGTATTTTTCATCGCCGGCACGAACCCGATAACTGCGTACGGCGCGATTTTGAGCAGTTCACTGGGCAAAGCCTCCGGCGTCAAACAGGTTGTCAAGATCGCTGTGCCGCTGCTGGGTACTGCGCTGGCTCTGGCACCATGCTTTGCAATGCGCTTCTGGAATATCGGCGGCGAAGGACAGATCACGATGGGTGCGGTTGCGGCGAGCTTCTTCGCACTGAACTATGCGGGTTCGATTCCGTCTCCGCTTCTGCTGCTTTTGATGGGTATCTTTTCGATCCTGTTCGGCGCGGCATGGGCGGCGATTCCGGCAAGCTTCAAGGCTCGCTGGGGAACAAACGAAACCCTGTTCACCCTGATGATGAACTACATCGCTATCGGGATTGTCGGCTGGCTGCAGGGCGGTCCATGGGAGGGAAAGCCCGGCTCGCAGATCATTCCGATGTTTGACCAGGCGGCGGTGCTGCCAAAGGTTTTTGGCGTCCACTGTGGCTGGATCATCGTACTGCTTCTGACAGCAGGGATGTACATTTACATGAATTACACCAAGCAGGGCTATGAGATCGCGGTGCTCGGCGAATCCGAAAACACCGCAAGATACGCAGGCATGAATGTCGCGAAGGTGACGATCCGCACAGCCTGTCTATCGGGCGGCATCTGCGGACTGATCGGTTTCATGGTCTGCTCCGGTACGAATATGACGCTCTATGCAGATGTCGCGGGCGGTGTCGGCTTTACGGCCATCGTTGTCGCTTGGCTGGCGCAGTTCAATCCGTTCGCGATGATTGCGATCTCACTGCTTCTGGCTGTTTTGGAAAAAGGCGCGAGCGGGCTGCAGACGACGCTGCGTGTTCCCGCCTCTATCGCGGATATCATCACCGGCATCATTCTTTTATGTATGCTGGCCTGTGAGTTCTTCATCAATTATCGCATCATCTGGCGCAATCAGGAAAAGGAGGATAAATCATGGATATAAACCTCATCGGCTTGATCAGAGCTGCCGTACTCAACGGAACCCCACTCCTTTTTGGTACCTCCGGCGAGATTCTGACCGAAAAATCCGGCAATATGAATCTCGGCGTCGAAGGTCTGATGTTCATGGGCGGTGCTTTTGGGCTCTGCGGCGCTTTTGTCTACGGACAGGCTGCAGGGGATCACGCCATCGGCGCGGTCGCGGTTGCCATCGCCCTGCTGGCTTCTTTTGCAGCAGGCGTCATCGGCTCGCTGATCTTCAGCTTTTTGACCATCACGCTGCGCGCCAACCAGAATGTAACCGGACTGGCACTGACGATCTTCGGGACCGGTGTGGGTCAGTTTGTCGGAGAGCTGATGCGTCTCAAGGTCGGCGGCAACGTTACCGTCAGCAACGCGCTCAAGGACGCGTTCGCGAATCCGGTTTTACCGAAGTTTTTGCAGGATATTCCGGTCATCGGACCGATCCTGTTCAGCTACAATTTCTTTGTATATCTGGGCTTTGCAGCAGCAATCATCATGGCTTATGTGATGACGAAAACCCGCTGCGGGCTGAATCTCTGTGCGGTCGGAGAGTCTCCGGCAACCGCGGACGCTGCGGGCATCCATGTGACCAAATATCGCTATCTGGCGACTGTCATCGGCGGCGGGATCTCCGCAGTCGGCGGCATGGTCTATACGATGACGATCGCGGGCAGTGTGTGGAATCATACAGGTCTCTCCGGCGAAGGCTGGGTCGCTGTGGCGCTGGTCATCTTCTGTCTGTGGAAACCGCTCAATGCACTTTGGGGCTCGATCCTGTTCGGCGGACTGCTGATTTTCTATCTGCGTTTGCCGATTCCGTTCCTGCCGACACAGATCTACAAGGTGGTGCCGTATATCGTGACCGCTATCGTACTGATCGTCGTATCCATGCGGCAGCGCAGGGAGGATCAGCCGCCGCAGAGTCTGGGGCTGAACTATTTCCGCGAGGAGCGCTAGACTGCGCCGCGCGATAGCGAACAGATCATACGCATCTGCAAAGCGTGAAACGAGTACCAAACGGACTCGAGCACATAGAAGCACAACATCATCAAGAAAGGAATTTTCAAACAATATGGACAAGTTTTTTAAAATTACCGAACATGGTTCGACCGTAAAGACCGAGATCATTGCCGGCTTTACGACTTTCTTTGCAATGGCTTATATTATCTTCGTCAATCCGAATCAGGTGACCGGATTCACAGAAGGTCTTGGCAATATTTGGAATGCCGTTTACGTCGCGTCTATTCTGGCAGCGACCATCGGCACGCTGTTGATGGCGTTATACGCCAAAATGCCGTTCGCACAGGCCTGCGGCATGGGGCTGAACTCCTTCTTCTTCGTCAGCTTTATCCTGCCGCAGGTCATCGCGGGCGGGGACTGCGTACAGGGCTATCAAGCAGGGCTGGTCATCGTACTGATCTCCGGCATCATCTTCATGATCCTTTCATTGACGGGCGCAAGACAGTACATCGCAAAGGCTATGCCGGAATGCCTCAAAAAGGCGATCCCGGCGGGCATCGGCTTGTTTATTACCTATATCGGGTTCCAAAATGTCGGCATCATTCAGGCAAACCAGTACACGTTGACGCAGTTCGTGGACATTCACGGCGCGATTAACGGCGAGGGCGGTATTATGACGGTACTTCCGGCATTGCTGGCGCTGCTCGGCTTCCTGATCATTGTCATCTTAGGTAAACGCAATGTGAAGGGAAACGTGCTGCTCGGCATCGTGATTACGGCTGTGCTCTACTATGTTTTCTCCGGTACTGTGCCATCCTTCGATATCACACAGATCGGACAGTCCTTTAAGGACTTTGCAGATATCGGCGTGACGGGCGTATTCCACGCGGCGTCTTGGAAGCATGCATTCAGCCCAGAGTTCGTCGGCGGTGTATTCAGTGCGATCCTTTACATCATTACCTTCTGCCTGATCGACATGTTCGACACCATCGGTACCCTGTATGGTACGGCGGCGCAGGCGGGCCTTTTGGATGAAAACGGCGACCCGCAGAACCTCGACAAGTGCATGGCTTGTGACTCCATCGCGACCGTATCCGGCGCGGTTCTGGGTACTTCCACCTGTACGACCTTCGTAGAATCCGCGTCCGGTGTGGCCGCAGGCGGCAGAACAGGACTGACCTCGCTGGTCGTATCGATCTGTTTCTTCGTATGCCTGTTCCTGACACCGCTCGCCAGTATCGTTCCGGCCTGTGCGACAGCTCCGGCACTGATTTATGTCGGCGTGCTGATGCTTGGCAACTTCAAGAATGTGGATATGAGTGACCTCAGCTCCGCAGCACCGGCGTTTCTGACGCTGATCGCGATGCCGCTGACTTACTCCATCGCCAACGGTATCGGCATCGGCTCCATCGCTTACACCATCATCGCGATCTGCACCGGCAAGTTCCAGAAGAAGGACAGCATGGTAGCGATCATCGGCCTGCTGTTCTGTCTGAAGTTTATCTTCATTACGATGTAAGCTGTTTGCATAAAAGCAGGACAAAATGCGCAGGATGGTGAAAAAATTCATTTTGCGCTTGAAACTGTTTCCGTAAGAATCTATAATGTACTTGTCACAGCGAGGCCGAGCCGTAGGGCGATGGCAGAGCTGATGAAAGACAGATGTCCGAGCGAAGGCAATCGGCGAGCCGTAAGGCGAAGCCGGAGCCGTGTCGCGTCCGGACCAATGTACTTGGCACTGCGAAGCCGAAGGCAGAGCAGATGAAAGACAGATGTCCGAGCGAAGCCGGAGCCGTCTCGCGTCCGGACCAATGTACTTGTCACAGCGAGGCCGAGCCGCAGGGCGATGGCAGAGCTAACGATTTTGAAACAGAAAGGATGAACCTCATGTTTTATGAAATGAAAATTGCAGGGCTGACGCGTCAGCTGCCACTCTGCAAAGTAACAGACGATTTATACATCGGTGCTTTCATCATGTTCAGTGATGTTGAGATCACCAAGGCGTGTGCAGAAGCGCTGCTCAAAAAAGCGCCGGATTTCGACATTCTGATTACCGCAGAGTCCAAAGGCATTCCGCTGGCTTACGAAATGGCAAGACAGGCAGGCAGAAACGACTACATCGTAGCGCGGAAAGGACCGAAGCTCTATATGACGGATATTATCACAACGACGGTGGATTCCATCACGACGGACCATATCCAGACGCTTTGCATCGGCAAGAAGGAGGCGGATATGCTGCGCGGCAAGCGCGTGCTGATCGTTGACGATGTCATCAGCACCGGCGAATCCCTCAAGTCCATTGAGACGTTGATCAATCAGGTCGGCGCGGATATCGTCGGCAAGATGGCCGTCCTTGCAGAAGGCGGCGCCGCAGACCGCGACGACATCATCTACTTAGAGAAGCTTCCGGTATTCAACCCGGACGGCAGCGTGAAATAGCAAAAACATTTTGGGCGGATAACCAAGTTCTTGGATATCCGCCCAATTTATAGCAAATAAAAATCAGCCGGTACCCCCGCGCGCCGAAAGCGCGCGGAGGTACCGGTTTTGTGATGCGGCATTTAAAAGAAACGTGCTGCCAGCTAGATTGTGAGTTTAAATTTGTCGATAGAAATGTCGGTAAAATTCACATCACTTTCCTTCAAGAACATAAGCATATAGATTGGAAGATAGGTTACTTTCCCTTCTCGCTCTACATTGGAGTTCGAGAAGACGATTGCGCGTGTGAGATGATAATTCTCATTTTGCAGTACTTGGACGAGGGCAGAGTGTTTCTTATAATCCTTACCGCTTTTGATCTCGATCGGCAGGACAGCACCATCATGTTCGACAACAAAATCTAATTCACCTTGTTTTTTATTATTGTAGTAGTAACAGCGGCAGCCGTGCGCGATCAATTCCTGCGCCGCGACATTTTCATAGATAGCGCCTTTGTTGATATCCTTTTCCTGATTTATGATTTTGAGTTTGACAGACTTCCCGTAGATTGTAGTGAGCATGCCGACATCAGAGAGAAAAAATTTAAATAATGTGCTTTTTTGATTCAGCAGCAGCGGCATCTTTGGCTCGGTTATGTTGAACACAGGGAGGGCAACACCTGCCTTCCACAGCCATGTGAAACTATCGCTCATTTTTTCAAATCGTAGTTTTTTATCGATATCCGCCAGCTTAAAACGCTTGTTTTGTTCGTTCAGCTCTGCGGGAATGAGCTCATAGATGCTGGTCAGGAGTAGTTTTTTGTTTTCAGTTTCATATTGCGTAAAGTCCAGCTTGTATTGCTGCAGGATCGCCAGGTGCTGATCCATAACCATATCGATGTTTTCTGTGCGGCGATAGGTATCTACAGCAGCCGGCATACCACCGATGATCAGATAAAGATGAAACAGCTGCAGCATTTTTTTGTGAATGATTGGATCGACAGGTGTTTCATTTTGATATGCACCGCGCAATGCCTCAAAGACAGCATCGCTGATCTGAAACAGTTGAAGAAACTCTTCGAAAACCAGCGGATACATTTGCAGCGTCTTTAGATATCCCACAGGGGCTGATTTTAGGTTTACGATTTCAACGCCAAGAAGTGAACCGCTCAGAATATAACGATACCTTTGATCTTCCACAAGGAATTTTATCCTGGTTACAATTTCTTTGTATCTTTGTATTTCATCAAAGAACAGAATTGTTTCTCCCGGCACGATTCTTTTTTCGCTGTACAAGGATAGCTTGAGGATCAGGTCGTCAATATCTGCAGCACTTTCCAGGATCCTGATGATATCAGGCTCCCGAATCAGATTGAATTCTACATAGCTGCAGCCCTCGGACTCCAGACAGTGTCGAATGATGTAGGTCTTACCGGCCTGCCTGACACCATACACGAGCAAAGCTCTTTTATCATCTTGAAGCCAGTTTTGAATGTCTTTTTCGACTTTCCGTTTCAGCATGTGGCACCTCCGAAAATACGTTTTCCAACTATATTATATGTCTTTTTTGACATTTTTACAACCAGATTTCTCTTATTTTTTGACGTTTTCCAACCAAGGAAATGAAAGGTTGCAGCGATCCGAAAAAAGAAGACAAAAGGACAAACGTGTGCATAACAAAAGAAAGATTTTTATGCACACACGTCGCTCATGAGTGAGCGGCGATCCACAATGTGCTTTTGGAAATTACAAAAAAATAAAAACGGTACGCTTCCGCAGCGCCGAAGGCGCGCGGGCATACCGTTTCAATGCAGCACCGCGAGGGCGGTACATTTTACCAGATCGTGCGTATGCTATGTTAGGAGAATACACCGG
>UQMQ01000086.1 GCA_900542245.1 uncultured Eubacteriales bacterium | reverse complement strand
GAGCTTTGCATCAGCAGCGAAGAAGTGGATAAAGAATTTGGCTTTTCGGAGGAAGATTATAAAGACTTTGAGAAAATTGAATTTGAATAAAGCTCGATTCTTTCTTTGAAAACTGCAGGATTTCGTTGACAAACAGACCCTTTGCATCCATAATGTCGGTAAGAAACGACCGAATCGTGAGCGAAAGGGAGGCGAGAGATGAAAAAGATTCTAACAGGACTGCTTGCGCTGGTTCTGATCACGCAGAGTGCTTACGCAGAAAGTCCAAGCGAAAGTGCAGCGCAGCCGGTGCAGCAGGAGATGCAGCAGGAAGCACAGGATAAGGCAGACATCAAAACACAAAAACCTGTGCTGAAGGCAGCAAGCTATGATGTGACAAAGATCAAACTTTCGTGGGAAATGATTCCCGATGCAGACGGGTACAGCTTGTATCGCAAGGCAGAGGGCGCAAAGAACTATCAGAAAATCTATACAGCGGAGAGCGGCGAGAGCAACTCCTATATCGACACCGGACGAACCTGCGGGAGAACCTACTGCTACAAACTGAAAGCCTACCGGGAAGATGCAGACGGCAAAGTCTACGCAAAGGTATCGCAGGTCAAGAAGGCGCACGCAAGACCGAGGAAACCGGTCATCACAAGTCTTTTTGAGAAAAAAGAGCGGTTCGCAGAACTCGAACTGCGATGGGAGCCTGTCAGAGGTGCAAGCGGTTATCAGATTGCGGTGCGTGAGATTGGAACGAAGAAGTGGTACACGAAAAACACCGATATCTTCACCGTCTACCGCAGCAAAGACGGCTATGCGCACATCGGATGCAGCACAGACTATGCGTACGAGTTCAAAGTGCGCGCCTACAAAGTGATCCGCGGAAAGCGTATCTACGGGCTGTACTCTGCGCCATATCGCTATCACGAAACATGGACGAACGCACAGCTGAAACAGGCAATCGAAGAACGGCTGGTAAATGAGTATGGCGCTGAGCTGAACGACATCTATATCGATGGCGAAGTCAAGACACCGGAGAACTCCTCGTGGAGTACCTGCTGGCCGATGTACTTATCCAAATATGCAAGCCTTGAAGATGCGGTCGACTATGTCTTCGACCATCAGTACACCCACTTCGGACTGAAAGATCACTGCATCAAAGTATGGCTGCATGAGGAAGATCCGCTCTACTGCGGGGTATCATTCCTCGAAGGTTAGAAGAAAAAACAGAAAGAAAAACAAGTAAATCAATAGACGCAAGGCACTCGGAATGATATCATCCGGGTGTTTTTTTATGCAAAAAGGAGATGAATTCACATGAGAAAAAGAAAACTCATCAGTATGCTGCTTGTAATCGCCATGATCCTCAGCGTTTTCACGCAGAGCGCGCTTGCAGCGCCAAGCGCTAATCGACCTGCCGTCTGGGATGAGGGCAGCGTACTTGCGACTACCGATGGCGATACCTACCGATTTCCGTCATCGTGTCTTGGCTGGCATCAAATCTACTGGTATGATCATGCCGGAAAGAAGCACACCGGAACTGCACAAGAGCTAGCATCGGCTAAGCGCTCCTATATCATCAAGCAGGGCAGCGAGCAGACGCGCGGCTACTGCATTGAGCATGGCGTGATCGCAGAAAGCGGAAAACAATATACCGCAAGCAAGCGGGATGGAAACGAAATCTTTCAAGGCATGAGTGAGACCATGCGAGAGAACATCGAAAGCGCACTCCTCTTTGGCTGCCAGACCGGAGACAGCTACAGCGACCTTCGCGCCATGTGCTTTGAGGATTCAAGCTACTATGGGAAGCACCGCGCAAAGAGCGGCGCAGGATATAACCGGGATGACTGGTATCTTGCCACGCAGGTACTGATCTGGGAAATCCAGCAGGAATTTCGCGTAAGCAGCAGCGGAAAGAATAACCTTGAGCGAAAAGATCCGGGGCTTTCCTTTACGAATGCAAGCGGAACGCCGAGCGGCAAGAAGCTCGGCAAATATTTCTACTATCAGCTTATCAAAGACACTCCTGCACAGGACATTTACGACTTCATGCTGCAGGCGATGAAATACCAAAAGGTGATGCCAAGAGAGCTTGGAAACAGCGATCAGAAGAAAGCACCGACCATTAAACTGACGCAGGATGAAACAGACAAACGCATCTGGCGCGGGAGCGTGCGCGACACCGAAAAGATCCTCAGCGGTCAGACGCTAAGTAATGAAATCATCATCACCAAAGGAAGCGGCAAAAGTAAGCTGTCGATTACGCCAAAGAAAGAAGACAAAGGAAGATACTATGAAGTCGTCTTTCAGGGAGACTCCGAAACCGACGAGCCAAAGTGGGATACCCTCTATACCATGCAGAAAAAGCTGCATGGCAAGGCGTGCAGAGACGACCTGCTCTTTTGGGGCTGGTCATCCGGCGCAGCACACCGCCAGACCATTACCACAGGCTCTGCAGACCCTATCTTTTTCTACTTTAAGCTAAGTAAGAGCGAGCTCCCGCCGGAGATCCCGCCGGAAAGCGAGCGCCCGGAGCCGGAATATTTTCCGGAGATTGAAATTCCGATCAGTAAAGAAGATCTCAACCCCGGCTGGGACGGCGATGTGCATACCGGCATGGGCGATGCGGCGCTGTCGGCAACCTACGTGCTCTTAAAGGACGGCGAAGAAGTAGACCGCATCACGCTGGATGCCTACGGAAACACCGACGCTCTCCGGGATCAGCCCTGGGAAGATGCGATGGCGCTTACGATGACGGAAAGCGGAAGTTACACGCATACCACCAAATACGGTGTGCACTGCGTGGTCAGCCCGACCAAAATCGAATGGACAGGAAAGGTGACCTACGAAGTGCGGGAGATTCGCCCGGACGGACGATTCGTCGAGCCGGACCGCGGCATGCGGCGCTATGAAATCCGCTATGATGCTGTGACCACTAACAGCCAGACCTGCACCGCAAATCCGGAAAACTGGTGCGAGATCACCTATGATGTCCGCCGGCAGATTACAGAAGGGAAAAATACCGAAGAAAACAGCGTGACCGGAACTCTGAGCGAGGTCGAGGGAGAAAATCCGCTGGTTTATCCGGAAGAAGTCTTTGTGAACGACTGTTACCGCGGCAAGCTGAATCTGACAAAATCCCTTGAAAATGCCAATGTCTTTGACGAGGAGGGAACCTCCGGCGGACAAGACAAGTCCACCAAGTCCGCGTGGCGGCTCACCTTAAAATCCGGCGGCTATGAAAACCATCCAAATCTTAGATTCGTGAAAGAAGAACCACTGAAAAACGGAACGGCTGTCTACCGCGCAGTGCGTGACACCAGCGGCATCGATAACGGAAGCGAGGCGCTTCTCATCGGCAAAAATGGCGAACTGTTTCTCTATGATATTCCTTACGGCACTTATGTGATGCGGGAAATACGCGCGGATGATACTTCTTTCGTACTGGAGGAATTCGAGGTGGTGATCGATGAGCATAGCGGAAGCTATACCCCAAAGGATACCTATGATGACCGCTATGACTATGATATCCGAAACAAAAAAATCGAGAATGTGGTCAAGATCATCAAGACGGACGCAGAAACCGGAAAGAAAGTCGCGCTGAAAGGCACGAAGTTCCGTATCCGCTACATGGGAAATCCGCTTCTGGCTGACCCTAAGAAGTCTAAGAACTACGGCAAGCTTCTGCCAAATGCGCAGAATATCAATGCCAGTCTCAAGGCAGACGAATGGAGCTGTGATGAAAACGGCGAGATCACGATCCCGTATCACTTGGAGTTTGGCACCTATCGCTTGGAAGAATTCCTGCTTCCGGCAGGGTACTTTGTCGGGCGCTATGACAAGGACGGAAACCAATCTTCCGCAGACTACGGCGAAATCACAGAGGGAAAAACCGAGGCACCGGATGGACTTTCCTACGAAGATCTTGTCAGCATTTATGACGAAAACGGAAATTTCCTCGCATACAAAAAAGCAAAAGAGGTCTTGAACTATTACACCTTTACGGTGGAGAAACAGGACACGCACACAGACGGAAACTTCGGGCAGAAGGTCGACTATGAGGGAAATATCAGCCCGGCAGATCCAAAGTATGACAGCGAGGACTACCCGTATATCCACTATTACAAGGTCACAGCCATGACCAACAATCCGGTCAAGGGTAAAATCCGCATCGAAAAAAGCGGCGCACTTTTCAGCGGATTTTTAGAGGAAACAAAGAACGGCTACACCGTTCTCACCCCGGTCTACCGCGCCTACGAATCGCTCAAAGGTGCGGTGTACGGCATCTATGCAGCGATCGACGAGCTGCTGCCCGACGGCAGCGACGGAATCCGGATTTATGACAGCAAGACGGATGACGAAATCAAGATTCCAAAGGAGATATCCACGCACAGCCAGAGTGAAAAAACCGAAGTCCTTGACCCGCTGGGAAAGAGCCATCCGGCAACCATCTACGAAAGCGGAAGTCTCAGCCACGCAAGCGGTGCAAAGCTCTGGTATCTGCTATCGCGCGAAAAGTCCGAGCAAAACGAAAAGAAGCTGCTGTATGTATCACCGGAGGAACGGGAGACGAAAGCATTGGATCATTTTGAAACGGAAACGGATTCTCTGAAGATCACCTACGACATGCAGACCGCGCTTAGCTTTGAAGCAGGCGGCAGAAACATTACAAAGGTACGAATCGTCAAGACCGGAACCTTAAAAGAGCAGACCGAAGCAGATACTACGCTTGCCGACCTCATGCAGACCGAGGTGCATACCTATGTCGGTGAGGACGCAGACGGAAACGACATCGAGCGGCCGCTCGGCTCCTTTGAAATCGGCGGCGATATGTTCACCGGAGAGAAAGGCTCGTACCTTGACTATGCGAAGAGCGTAGACGAAACAGAAAACAGCATCACAGAGATTTATGAGATAAGCTATGTGCAGCAAAAGGGCAGGGCAGAGGGCTTTCGACTGACGCTGGACGGCTTTAGCATTGCGGCAAAAGCAGATGGTGACAACGCGATGACTGCGATTACGTTCCTTACCGATACCCCAAGCATCGAAGTCGGCGCAGGCTATACCTATGTGCAGGCAGGGCGCACCCTGACCTTTACGGCAGCCGCACCGGAAAGCCCGGTATATTTTCTGAGTCCGGACGGCATCAAAACAGAGATGTACTATGCAGGCGGCAGCCTGCAGGCGATGCTTCAGATTCCGATGGATGCGGTCGATGCGAACTTTGCTGAGGTGGTTCCGATGCTAAAGTTTTCGCATCGGGATGCAGAGGGCGGCATAGAAAGGAAAACCCTCGACTGGTTTCATGAACTTAGCTCTGACAATACTGAAGTGATTCTGAAACCATATGACGGCATTACCGTGACCGCGCGTCAGCATGGCGGCACTGCAGAAGATGTGTATTACAGCCTTGAAATTGTTTCTTTTGAAAATGAAGCTGCGCCGGTAGAGATTAGCTTTGCGGATGGCTATACGATGCAGCTTTACAGTGCAGAAACGCCGAGTGGAAACCGCGCGGGCGTCTTGGCGCTGAGCGGCATCTACAAAACCAATCGCGCGCCGAAGTCCACCTTGATTGAGACCATCACGACCGATGCAAACGGACGCGCGGATTCTTCACTTCTGCCGCTTGGCAGATATCTGGTACGCGAGATCAGTGCGCCGGACGGCTATGTTACGGACGGCACAGCGCAGGAAGTCCGCCTCACCTATGAGAATCAGGATACCCCACTGGTATGGAAGATCCTAAGCCTTACCAACAAACGCTATGCGGTGGAAATTGATCTCAGCAAGGTCTTTGAAACCGCATACCAAAGCGGAAGCTATCTCCCGGGAGACGGCGCGATCTTCGGCATCTTCGCAGGCGAGGACATCAAGGCAAAGGGAAGCCTCACAGGTCTTACAAAGACAGCAAAGAAAGACAGCCTGATCGGAAGCATTGCAGTCGATCCAAGCGGCAAGGGTAAAGCGCGAATCAAGCTGCCCGATGGCATCTATTACCTCAAAGAACTTGATACCAAAGCAGGCTACAAACGGAATACCATCCCATTTTATTTCGCAGTCGGCGAGAGCAAGGAAATCACTTCGCAGCCATGTGAATTTACCTATCCGGCAGACGGTGTCAGCGGAAAACTAATCCTAGATCGCAGCGGCAAGGTGGATATAAAGATCGAAGTGCTGCAGCGCTATCCGATGCCGGAGATCACGATAGACGGCAAAGCCTATGCGCTGACCGAAGATCTTACGGACGGACTGACTGAAATCCGGTGCGAAGAAGATCGCACAGACATTACCGCAACCGTACTTGCAGGAAAGGAAAGCACAATCACCCTGCCAAACGGCAAGGAATTAAAGGTATCGGCTGCCGAAAACACCTATACCTATATCCTCGACGGCATGGAAAAAACCTATCTTCCGACCGTTTCCTACACAGGATATTATACGAGCTTTAGCTATGAATTTCCAAAGGTGAGTGGCGAGAGTCTCACCGAAACGAAAACTGAAGTCTCTTTCAGCGAAGCAGGCAGCAACCCGAACCGCTTGAAAGGGACGCTGACACACACACCAAAAACGAAAGAACAAAAACAGGCAGACGGCAGCACAAAGATTGTCGGCATGCTTGACAAGGACGGAAGTCAAGTGTTCACGCATCGCCTTGATTTTACGATGACAGACGAAAAAGGCCAGCAGGCTGTCACAGGCTCACTTTTCCGAACAGACACAGACGGCAAGACCAGCGAAGAAATGCAGGACGCGTCGCTTTCTGCATTTCACATCGCTGCAGGCGAGCAGCTATCCTTTGAAACGAGCAGCGGGGCAAGCGTAGCTATGAGCCTTACAGAAAGCGGTAATCTCACGATCCGCATGGCAAACACGCAGGCAGGCGCAGTTACAGCGGATGAAGTACCGACAGCAAGTATAGACGGACAGGACGCAAAGGACGCGGTTTTTTTCACGAAAACCGTCACACAGGCAAGACAGGATCATGCCGAAGGCACCCTCAAGATCAAAGTCAATACCTTTGACAATGTGAATGCAGGAGATATTCCAAACGACCGCACGCCGGGCGAGCCGGGAAAGCCAAACCCATCGCCAAGCACGCCGTCCATCCGCACAACCCTCGTGGATGCCAAAAGCGGCACGCATGAAGCGGAGCCGGAGCGCGACCTCCTGCTGATAGATACCGTTTCCTATTACAATTTACCGCAGGGCGAGTACCGTTTGATCGGAACTCTGATGGACAGAGCAACCGGAAAAGAATTTCTCGCGGATGGCAAACCTGTCACTGCAGAGAAGATCTTTACGGCAGGCAGTGCAAACGGACAGGAAACTGTCGCGTTCGCATTCCGCGCCGAAAACATCGAGGGAAAAAGCCTCGTTGCGTTTGAGAAGCTGTATAAACGAGTGAAAAAAGCGGACGGCAGCATCACAGAGACCGAAATCGCAAAGCATGAAGATCTAAGCGACGATTGGCAGACCGTCACCATCGGTAAGAAGCCGGACAAGCCGGAAAAACCGGACAAACCAGAAAAGCCGAGTAAACCGAAAAAACCAAGGAATCCGCAGGAAGTGCCAAAGACAGGCGATGCTGCGAATGCAGCAGGCTATCTTCTGCTTCTTGCAGGCGCGTCAGCAGGCCTTGTTTTCAGCACCGGAATGATCCGAAAAAGAAGAAAAACGAATCGGTAACCCATGCGCGGGCGGTCCTCTGCCGCCCGCAAACATAAAAATTTTCCCAAAGCACCTAAAAAATTGCCCCTTTACAAGCGTGATGACTTGGTGTAGAATGAGAGGTGATTTTGGAAATACGAGGAAATCAAACATGTACGCAAAACGATTTGAAAATTACAAAAATGGCATGATTCTTGCGCAAGCAAGCAAGCAAGCAAGCAAGCAAGCAAGCAAGCAAGCAAGCAAGCAAGCAAGCAAGCAAGCAGACTTATAAGTTAAGTCTGTCATTTTTGCGTGCAAGCAAACCGAATACGATAACAAACCAAGACTTCTTTTGTTTGGCATTTAGCTGAATAAGAGAGGTCTTTTTATTGACCTAACCCGGTTTTGCCTGAGCAAAGCGAGGCAGCAAAACCGTTGGTAGGTCAAATGCAAAGGTTTCAGGTGAAGCCGAGCCGTAAGGCGAAAGCTGAGCCGCCGAAACCGACTGCAATTGTACCTAAAATTACATACCATGGCTTTTGTGGCACATGCGCGACCCGAAGCACCGAAGTGGCTTCGTCAAGGTGAAAGCTTTGACCTTGCCCCGCGCGGCAAATCGGACACGCATGCTTGTTCGCTGAACAAGGGAATCGGGTGTAAATCCCGGACACGGAAGGAATCCGTCGCAGGATCTGCAGTCTGCACATTTGAGATTGCAAGCACGCGGCAGGATTCCGAAAGTAGCTGTGATTCTAAAGTATTGTTTTCCATGCGGGAAATCCCCGCGTGCGGTGAAAACCGGTCATTGGAAGGGCTGTCATGGCCCGGAGAGAAGGCTGAAGCAATGCGTTGGCAGTAAGGCGCGAGATCGCAAGCGGCGATCAGACGCGCAGCCTGAATAGATGAGTCAGAAGACCTACAAACCAAGCAAAACAAAGACCGAAGCAGGGCAGCATCCGAAACAAATCGAACAGAGAAGAGAAAGGAAGCTGTGCTGTACATGGGTTTTGACACTTTTTGCGTAACGGATTTTTTGTCACAGAAGCGATGACCATTGGGATCATCGCTTTTACTGTTTTTTGCGGCAGCTGAGAGCCATGCGGAAACCGTCATCCTTATCATCCTTATATCAGGCAGGGCGGCAGATCAGCAAGCTGCCGCCCCGCCAAAAGGGGAAGATATATAGATCGCATGCCGGTGAAAACCGGATGCACATGGAACACCTAACAAGGAGAGAGCACATGACACAGCGTGAACTGAAACAGCGCATTATGGACGATCCGGATTTGACGAGAGACGAAAAGGCAAAGCTGCTCAATGCACTGCGTGTGCCATACGTCAAAATGTCAGACGAAGAACTCCTGCAGCTTGTGCGTGACTTTACAAGAGAGAACGGCAGAGAGCCGACACAAAGAGATGTTATTTATGACCGCGAGCTCAAGGCGCGGTTTGGCCCTTGGAACCGCATGCTCGAGCGCGCCGGTACCCGGCCGATAGGAGAGCATTATCAGGAGAAAAAGGAAAGGCGCAAGAAAAAGCGCGCACGTCACAAGGAGTACCGCAGACAGCTTCGAGAGCAGCAGGAAAGCGCTGCCGCTGAGTAAGTATTTGCTAAACTACCCTGCCGACAGACACGAAAGGAGGACACTTGACAGAACGGCAGGATCAAATAGATCACAGGTGCGGCAGGCGCAAAGCGCGATCAGCCGCACGAAAGAAAACAAAAAAACGAAAAGGAGAAGACAAAAGAGAATGAGACAAACAACAAACAAAAATCTCACGAAACAGATCTTGACCCTCATGCTCGCCTTTGTCATGGTATTTACCGGCATGGGCATCGGCAGCTGGGGTGTGGATACGGCCTGGGCAGATGAGACGGTAACGCAGGCAGCAGAAGCGTGGGACGGAAAAACGCAAACTCCAGTTGAGCCGAACAGTGACGGTGTATATGAAATTAGCACAGGTGCTGAGTTGGCATGGTTCGCGGCGCAAGTTAAAGCATCTCAAAATACTAATGCAAATATAAAACTTACCACGGATATTGATTTAGGTGGGAATGAATGGACTCCGATTGGAGGATTTTACCACTA
>UQMQ01000085.1 GCA_900542245.1 uncultured Eubacteriales bacterium | reverse complement strand
GATATTTCCGGAATAACGACAAAAGCACCTTGCGAAGCGGCGCTCATAGGTGAGCGCCATGTGCGCATAGAAATCTCTGATTTCGCTATGCGCACTTTTGTCCTCATAAAATGGGGTTTATTCCAAGCAATATTTTATCTTTATTTATAGTTTTTATTTATTAATACTAATGTTTTATACGCACCGAATCCCATAGAAAAAGCCCCTGCGAGAACCGCAGGGGCTTTTTCCGTTTATCCAATTCTGTTTCTTACTTTCCGGCTAACTGCTTTTCAGCCATTTCAACTAATTTCTTAGTCATATAACCGCCGACGTAGCCATTCTGTCTAGCTGTCATGTTGCCTTTATCAGCCTGTTCGTAGTTTGTTAAACCAAGCTCGTTAGCAACTTCAGTCTTTAAACTCTTTAATGCAGGTTTTGCACTAACGTTCATTTTATCTTGTAATGACATGTTTTGTTCACCTCCTATTACATTCATAGTTTGATTCGCAGGCGAATTATTATGTCATGCAATAAATGGCGATTTTGGCGTCGTTTGGCAAGATGTTTTTCTTACAGCCGCAGCTGGATCCGTTCACCGAACATTTTTTGAATTTTTTGTTTCAGAATCCGGTGCTGCGGCGCAGTCAGGGTCGGATCTTGCTCGATGATCGTTTTGGCGGCAGCTCGTACCTGCTCGAGAATATCCGCGTTACGGACCAAATCGCTGATATTCAGCTCCGGCAGTCCATGCTGGCGTGTGCCGAAGATTTCACCGGGACCGCGCAGCTTCAGATCCTCCTCGGCAATCACAAAGCCGTCCTCGGTGCTGCACATGATTTCATTTCGTTTCTGCGCGATCTGGCTGTCACTGCCGGAAACCAGAATACAATAGGACTGCGCACTACCCCTGCCGACACGCCCGCGCAGCTGATGCAGCTGCGCAAGCCCGAAGCGCTCGCAGTTTTCAATCACCATGACGGTCGCATTGCTGACATCGATGCCGACCTCAATGACCACCGTCGAAACCAGCACGTCCAGTTCTCTATGCTGAAACGCCTCCATGACTGCGTCCTTTTCCTGCTGCTTCATCGCGCCATGCACCAGACCGATGCGCAGATGCGAATAGCATGCACAAAGCTCCTCATAGAGCTCCTGCGCCGATTTGCAGTCGATGCTTTCGGATTCTTCGATCAGCGGCGCGACAACATAAGCCTGCCTGCCCTGCTGCACCTGCGCCGCCACGAAATCGTAAATTTTAGGTCTGGCATCCTGATACCGGAGAAAGGTCCGAATCGGCTTGCGCCCGGCGGGCAGTGTATCGATGACCGAAATATCGAGATCCCCGTACAAAATCACCGCCAGCGTCCGCGGGATCGGCGTCGCCGTCATGACCAGTACGTTCGGATTTTCGCCTTTGGTATGAAGCACTTCGCGCTGATTGACACCGAAACGATGCTGCTCATCCGTCACAAACAGACCGGGCTTGGCAAACACCACATCCGGCTGCAGGATTGCATGCGTACCGATCAGGATATCGATCTCGCCGGCAGCCAGCGCCGCAAGCAGTTCTCTGCGCTCCGCCGCCTTAGTGCTGCTCGACAGCAGTGCCGTCCGGATACCGAACGGTGCAAACGACCGGCTGAGATTCGCGTAATGCTGCTTTGACAGAAGCTCCGTCGGCGCCATCATCGCCGCCTGATACCCGCTTTTGACTGCCTTATACATCGCCAGCTGTGCGACAGCAGTCTTACCGGAGCCAACGTCGCCCTGTACCAGGCGGTTCATCGCTTTCTCCGACTCCAGATCCCGCTCAATCTCCTGCCAGCAGCGCGCCTGCCCCGCAGTCAGCTGAAACGGAAAGCTGTCGATGAACGGCTGCACACGCACGTCTTTGTCAAAACGTACGCCTTTTGCATCCTCGCGCATCCCCTGCTTGATATAAAAAAGACCGCTCTGCAGGATCAAAAGTTCTTCAAAAATCATCCGGTATCGGCTCTCCAAAACTGTACGTTCTTCCCTTGGAAAATGGATATGCTCGATCGCATAGGCCGGGCTGCACAGATGATACTGCATGACCAGCTCCTCCGGCAACCATTCCGTAATCTGTCCGATCACCTCACGCGCCTGCAGCTGCCAGGCGCGCAGGTTTGCCTGCGTCAGCCCCTCTGTCAGCGGATAAACCGGCAGCAGCCCCCGGACGTCCTTCACATCGCCCAGCTTGTGAAACTCCGGGTGCGCCATCTGTCTGCGTCCGTTGTTCAAACTGATCCGTCCGAAAAACGTCATCTGTTCTCCGGGCTTAAAATAGGATTCCAGATATTTGCCGTTAAAGAACAGCAGCTCCACATTGCCGGTATTGTCCTCGATCAATACTTTGAGCAGCCGCTTGCGGCTGTAGGGACTTCCAACCATCTGCTTTGTCACCACACTGCCGCCGATCAGCACATCTCTGCCGATTGGCGCAGCCATGATCGGTACAATCTGCCTGCGATCCTCGTATCTTCTCGGAAAAAAATGCACCAGATCGTCCATCGTCTCGATCCGCAGCTTCGCAAGCTGCGGCAGACGTTTTTTGCCGACGCCTTTTAAATTTGCGACATTATCTTGCAGGTTCATAATCTTTGACAACCTCAATATTTCTTTCCGCGATTTTTTTGGATTTGATGCCGACAATACGCAGCACCAGATGTCCGCCCTTATCCGGCAAAAGCTTCGCAAGCTGCGCCGCGAGCTCGTTCAGAATCCGATCTGTGACCTTCTGGATACTGGCGCCGAAGCTGATGATGATATAAAACTCCATGCAGTAGCGCTCCGGCTCCTCCCAGAATTTGAGATTGGCAGCAGCCTCCCCTGCGGAGACCTTCTGATTCATGCCGCCCAAAAGCTTCCCCTTTTCGGAGGCCGGGGCTGCCTTGCCTTCTGTGCAGGCGATCGCATGCAGCAAAAGCCTCGCAAAAACCGCATCGTTTAATTTGATATTGCCTAAGGCGTCTTCTCGTTCTACAGACATGGGTGCTTCCTTTCTGTCCTGCATCTGCTCGCGCAGGTTATTTTTCGTTTACACTGATTAGTTTATCACATTTTTTCACAAATTCCTACCATCTTTCATAGGATAATGTGAGGTGCGAATTATGGGTATGAACAACAATTGCCGCAAGAAAAGGTGTTTTCATTTATGTCAGGAAACCAAGGATATCGGTTTTGTGCTGCTGGTTTTCGGCGCAGTGACGATCTGCGCGTTTTTCCTCCCGCCAAAGGCCTGGCTGATCCTCCTTGGTGTCATTCTGATCATCTGCGGCTGTGTTCTGATGAAACGCTGAATCGCAGCGCTGCAAATGAACGGCATGCCCGTCATACACGAAAAAGAGCTGTCGTAATGACAGCTCTCGTTTGTTTCCTTTGATTAAAGGGCACGGTTTACTTTGTTGGATCTGATGCATCTTGTGCATACGTTCGCTTTTCTAACTGTACCGTTCTCGTCAGCGATTCTGACAGACTGAATGTTAGCGTTCCATTTTCTTCTTGTACGTCTTACGGAGTGAGAAACGTTGTTTCCGGACGTCTGTCCTTTTCCGCAAATTTCACATTTTCTTGACATCTACCGCACCTCCTTTAGTATATTTAAGCCGTAGCATTTTTTCATTTTCGCTTTGTCCGCACTCGAACATTTCATATTCTACCACAACTTTTTTCTATTTTCAAGTAAAAATTGATTATTTTTGAACGTTTTTCACAGATATTTTTCTGCCAGCGTCAATTTGCCATTCTCACGCGTCAGATTCAGGTCGATCACGCGCTGATTGCGGCTGCCGCGAAACAAAAGGCTCAAGTCGCGTTCTTCCTGTCGGAACCGCCCGTCGATCAGAATGTCTGCGAGCGTCAAAAGCTGCAGGATCGCAGGCTGGCGCGCGCCGAGCGTCAAAAGCTCCTCATAGGTATAGCCCGTATATATGATCAGGTGCAGCTTGCGCTTTTTGATCTCGACCGCCAGATTGCAGAATGCCTCCGGCTGGCACATCGGCTCTCCGCCGCTGAAGGTCACGCCGTCGAGCAGCGGATTTTGGTCGATCGCCGCCAATATTTTTTCCAAAGCGCAGTCCTTTCCGCTGTTAAAGTCATGGGTCGCCGGATTGTGACACCCCGGGCAGCCATGCGGACAGCCCTGCGCAAATATCACGAATCGCAGCCCCGGTCCGTCTACAATGGATTCCCGAATGACCCCTGCCATCCGGATAGAATTAAAGCTGCTCAAATCCTGTGCTGACATCGTGTTTTACCCTGTCCTTCTCCTCCGCCGCCTTGGCGTTGTTCCAGTGATCCATCGTGCCGACCAGATAGCCTGTGATGCGGCGGATTCTTTCAAATCCGACATCTCCCTCGCCCTCCTTGCGATGACACTGCGGACACTCGTTATCGATGATGCCGGTATAGCCGCAGCATGGATCGCGGTCGACCGGGTGATTGATCGAACCATAGCCGATGCCGTTTTCTTTCATGCAGCGCACGACCTTCTCAAACGCATCCAGATTTTTGAGCGGATCGCCGTCCAGCTCGATATAGGAGATATGTCCGCCGTTGGTCAGCTCATGGTACGGCGCTTCCAAGCGGATCTTCTCAAACGCGTTAATCGGATAATAAACCGGGATATGGAAGCTGTTCGTGTAATAGTCGCGGTCGGTCACGCCCGGAATATTGCCGTATTTTTCTCTGTCGATACGCACAAATCTGCCCGACAGACCCTCGGCAGGCGTTGCGATGACGGACCAGTTCAATCCGGTCTTACGCGCCTGCTCGTCCATACGCTTTCTCATATAGCCGATGATCTCCAGACCCAGATTCTGCGCCTCCGCGGATTCTCCGTGATGCACGCCGATCAGCGCCTTGAGACATTCTGCCAGACCGATGAAACCGACCGTCAATGTGCCATGCTTGATGACCTCCTCGATGGTATCGTCCGGTCCAAGTTTTTCGGAGTCGAGCCAAATGCCCTGTCCCATCAGGAACGGGAAGTTTCTCACTTTTTTCTGCGACTGAATCTTAAAGCGTTCCATCAACTGTCCCATCGCCAAATCAATCATATTGTCCAAAAGCTCAAAGAAAAGATCGACGTCGCCCTTGGCTTTAATCGCCAAACGCGGCAGATTGATCGATGTAAAGCTGAGGTTGCCTCTACCAAAAACAATCTCCCTGGTCGGGTCATAGACATTGCCGATGACACGCGTCCTGCAGCCCATGTACGCGCACTCCGTCTCCGGTCTGCCCGCGACATAATACTGCTTGTTAAACGGTGCGTCCAAAAACGAGAAATTCGGGAACAGCCGCTTCGCGGATACCTTGCAGGCGAGCTTGAACAGATCGTAGTTCGGATCCTCCGGATTATAGTTCACGCCCTCCTTGACCTTGAAGATCTGAATCGGGAAAATCGGCGTTTCGCCGTTTCCGAGCCCGGCTTCTGTCGCCAGCATCACGCTCTCCATCACCAGACGCCCCTCCGGCGACGTATCTGTACCGTAATTGATCGAGCTGAACGGCACCTGCGCACCTGCTCTGGAGTGCATCGTATTCAAATTATGGATAAAGGCCTCCATCGCCTGGTAGGTCTTTCTCCTGATTTCTTTATCTGCAAACTTACGGGATCGGTCCTGCATTTTCTTTGCCTCTGCCTCCGGAATGAATTTGATCAGTTCCGCAAGCTCCAACTCCTCGTAATTGTTGTCCCACGCCATACAAGGGAATACCCCGTGTTCGTGCTCGATCTTGCCCGCTAACGCCTTCATGCGTTCCACGCCGTCCTCGACATCCTCCAGGAAATCGAGCATCTTGCCTAAATTCGTCACATACAAACGCTTGTACGCCTTTTTGACGCCCGGTGCCATGCCGTAGTCAAAATTCGGCACAGACTGCCCGCCGTGCTGATCGTTCTGGTTTGACTGAATGGCGATGCAGGCAAGCGCCGCGTAGCTTTCGATATCATTCGGCTCTCTCAGATGTCCGTGTCCGGTAGAAAATCCGCCCTGCAGCAGCTTCACAAGGTCGATCTGACAGCAGGTCATCGTCAGCGTGTAGAAGTCCATATCGTGAATATGGATATCGCCCGCCTCATGTGCTTTGGAAAATTTCGGATCGATGACATAGCTCTTATAGAACTCTTTCGCACCCTCCGAACCGTATTTGAGCATCGTTCCCATGGCGGTATTGCCGTCAATATTGGCATTTTCACGCTTGATCTCGTTCTCCTTCGCTTCCTTAAAGGTCAGATCCTCATAGATCTTCATGAGCTTGGAGTTCATGTTCCTGACTCTGGTACGCTCCGCTCTGTAGAGAATATATTCCTTGGCGGTACGCGCGTGTCCGTTTTCGATCAGAATTTTCTCTACGGCGTCCTGAATCTGTTCTACCGTCGGCACCTGATTATGACAAACCTCCAGCAGATACAGCTCTACCTGCTTCGCCAGATACACCGACATCTCGCGGTCTCTGCCGCCGAGCACCTGCGCCGCCTTAAAAATCGCGTCTGCGATTTTATCGACATCAAAGTCAGCCAGCCTTCCGTCTCTTTTGATAATCTTTTGAATACTGTCCATACGTTTCCTCTCTCTCCTGCCTTTTTTACCCGCTTATGCGCAAGTCGCACATACACAAGATATAGTGGTGCGTACCTAAAACTTTACTACTAAATACCCTATATGTCAATATCAAAACTTTCCATTTATCATGTTTTTTCTGATATGATTTTTAGATTTACCGTAACACATATTCCGTCGCACCGCGCGTTCTTCTTGCCGCGCGCGGCGCAAAAAAAGCAGGCATTCCGAAAAATGCCGCTTTGATATGGACCATTTTCTTTGTATTTCCGGATCTGCCTGCTTTCTGCGACTGCATCAGCTCCGGCGGTTCTTGCGTTTAAGCCTCGCCGAAGTATTCGCTGCGCAGCATGGACATCAGATGCAGATCCACATACTGTCCGTCCTTCTTGCCGCCGTGCCGCATGACACCTTCATATTGGAATCCAACCTTTAAGTAAAGCTGCGATGCGATCTGATTTGCCGTAAAATGGTCCAGCGTCACACGCTCGCAGTGCAGCTCCTCGAATGCCAGCTTCAGCGCCGCCCGCAGTGCCGCTTCTCCCAGCCCGCGTCCGCGGATCGCCGGGTCTGCAATATAGATACGCGTAATGTCCAACGAATCATAATGGTCGTCGATATTGCTGATATAGATCCTGCCGATCGGCTTATCATTTTCCCGCAAGCAAACAGTTAGCTGCAGCTTATCCGTATCGTCCTGCCGATGCACAAACTCCGTCACCACTTCCTCGTAATCTCGGTCCGCATCGATTGTAAAAAACTGTGTGACCGCAGGCTGCGTCTCCCAGACCGCGAAATATTCGCAGTCCGCAAACGTACTTTCGCGCAGATAAATCTGCGCCATCTCCATCTTCTTCACAGTGATATCACTTTCCTTTTCTCATCTTTTATGCTATAATTTCCTATATTATTGATTATACACGAAACTTAAGGTGATTGGAATGAGAAAAATGAATTGGATACAAAAAAAATCTGACAAAAAAACGGTTATCATCGTCGGCGCGGTGCTCCTGCTGCTGGTGCTTCTGATTGTGTCCGGTGTCTGCCTCCTGCGCGATAAGCAGGATCAGGAACCTACGCTAGAGGAGATTGTGGACAGCAAGCTGAACGCATATCAAACCGATCTTGCTGATTCCATGGATTCGCTCAAGACCAGCCGCGATGCTGCCCAATACCTGCTCACATGGGGAAAGAACAAAGGGATCTCAAGCAGCATCGACAGCCATGACAATGTGACCTTCACCCTGAAGCCAACGGACGATACGTACAAAGACCGCGCACCGGTCGTCTTTGTGTGCGAATACGATGTCACTGACCTGCCTGCCAGCCTGGAGCCGATCGCTTCTGCGCTGACCATTGCCAAAAATACAGCACAGCACGGCAAAGTGCAGCTGATTTTTTCGCCTGCGAACGGCATGGACAGCAGCAGTGTATCCGCGCTGTCTGCCTCCGTATTCACCGATGCGACCGAAGTTTTTTGCCTCGGCAAGTCCGCATCGTCCAAGATCTCGCTGGAAACCGGCGGTTATCTTAAATTCCGCCTTTCGGATAAACTGCATTATCAAAAGACTGCCTATGATAAAGCCTATCGCATCCGCATCCAGGGCGTGCCGACAGAGCCAATCTCTGCAAATATGAACAGTGGAATCAACCCGATCAAGCAGCTCGGTAGTGTGCTGGCGAACTTCAAGTCGACCTCCCTGCTCTTTGAGCTGGCTTCCTTCCGCGGCGGCAGTACGGCGGACCAGACCCCTGCCAGCGCCTCGATGACCGTCGTCATCAACAGTGCGGACGAGGAGAAATTTATCCAAAAAATGGACAACGCCTTAGAGAGATTCTATGATAAATACGCAGATCAGTATCCGGATGCTTCCTATACCTATGAGGAAGTCGATCTACCGAAACGGGTGCTTGTGAGCGAGGATGCGGAGAACATCGTCAGCCTGCTGTACACCGCTTTCAACGGCACCTATTACAAGGATGATGACGGCAATGTCATCGCGCTGACCAATATCGGCAGCATCTCCACAAAGAATCAGCGGCTCAGAGTCAACGTTGCCGCACTCAGCTGCGCACAGGAATATCTGGACGAGATGACCGAAGCTTACCGCACCATCTCCGGGTTGTGCAATATCAAATTTGCCGTCAAGACCTCGCTGCCGTCTTACAGCGGCGGTGCGGCTGCCGAAACCCTGCAGGCAGCGTTTGAAGAAGCCTTCTACGCCTACAGCGGTGACAACAATATGAAAACCGACCCAACGGTCGAATTTACGGCCTGCAGTCTGCTGGCAGAGCTGAACGATCAAATGCCGATCTTATACTGTTCCGTCACAGACAAGACCAAAGAGAAGCTGGCAGGCGCCTTTATCACCTACCTCAGTTCTCCATCTCAGCCAGTCTGACCGCATCACTGCTTCGCTCGTACAGATAGACCTGATCAGACAGCCATTCCTCCGGCTTTGTCGCCTCTTGATTGGCTTTTCGCAGCAGCGCCCGGACATTCGCAAGAGAAATCATTTGCTTCGGCAGCAGCATCAGTTCATGGATCGATGCCGGCAGCACATAAAGGTCGTCCTGAAATCGCGCAGAAAGCGTGCGGAATCCTTCTTTTTGCAGGAGAGACACTGCGCCGAGGTAAAACGCTTCGTTTGTATACGCATGAAGCTGCTGATATACCTGAAACAGCTTGCACGGCATGCGTTCTTTCATCCGGCGCTGTGCAATGCGAAATAATTCGTCTTCGCTCAGCGCCAGCAGCTTCATCACTTCGCGATCGATTACGGCCGCGTAAACCTGCTTGTCTGCGGTGTTGACCACAGAGCGGCAGATCAGCGCCAGATCTAAAATTCTTCGATGAGGCTTATCTTTCAAGTATTCCCGGTTGCGTTCATAATTGATCAGCTCCAGCACAAGATCATCTTTGCGGATGAGCGGAAGCGGCACCTCCTCCGATGGTACAAATTCCTCCGGAAGCGTATGTTTCGCAATAATCTCCGCAATGAGTGACAATACCCGCTCCGGTGATTCGCCGTTTTCGATCAGCGGATAAAAATCACGATAATACAGCACTGGCACTGCCAGTGCTTTTTTCTCCGCCTCCTGCGGCATGACGCGCAGTGCGTCTAACCTGCAGTTGACCTTATAGATCACATCCTCTGCCAGGCGGCAATGCGCGAATTCCGGCGGCAGCCGCAGGATCAATTCCTCTTTAACGTATTCCTTGAATGTTTCATAGCTTATCATGTGTTGCTCCTTCCTCTGTGATATTATGAGATTACAGCATGTGCAGCCTGCACATTGCAGGTCTGTCTGCCGTATATCCTTATCATAAAGGAAGTATTGCACTATTTGCAATATTTTTTATCTAAAATGTAATATTTTAGTATCTAAATGTAAGATTTTGAACTTTTTTCGTAAATAGCCTTTGGCAGAGGTTTGAGCGCAGACCTCTCTTGTTATGTAGGAAATATCGCTGTGCGATGTTTCCGGAATATCGACAAAAGCACCTTGCGAAGTGGCGCTCATAGGTGAGCGCCATGTGCGCATAGAAATCTCTGAT
>UQMQ01000084.1 GCA_900542245.1 uncultured Eubacteriales bacterium | reverse complement strand
ACCATTTTGGCTGTCGGCAGGATTATTTCTGCCGGACAGACCCTTGTGCACGCGGAGGCTTCGCTGACCTCCAAAGCCACCGGCAAAAAGCTGGCTGTCTGCACTGCCACATTTCTGAATATGGCAGCTAGGGCTTCCGCGCTGTGATGCGCAGCTTTACGCCACAGACGCGGGATGCGTGAGGCTTCGCGGCACGCGCAGCAATGCCAATATCATCCATGCTAACAAAGAGGAACAATTATGTCGCACATTTCCAAAGAACTCATCAGCAAGGCTGCCGAATTTTTCCGCGTGGTCGGCGATGAGACCCGTATGAAAATCTTATGTACCATCGCCGGCGGCGAGCTTTGCGTCAACGACATCGCCGCCGAGGTCGAAATGACAAAATCGGCGGTCTCCCACCAGCTTCGTCTCTTAAAGAGCGAAGGTCTGGTCAAAAGCCGCCGAGATGGTAAAAATATGTTCTATTCGCTGGACGACCAGCATGTCGTCGATATCATCGACATCGCTTTCATCCACATCGAACACAAGATGCACGGTGCCGGCTGCGGCTGCGCACATTGCCACGCTGCCCACGACCCGCACTGCAGCCACGAACGTTAGCGCCGCGATGCCGCGTGCAGCCTCTCACACTGCAAAGCGTCCCGCGCTTCTTTCCGTACACCTACTCCAGATTCAGCTTCAGGCTGAGAATCCGTTCGCTGACCACATGGAAGATCGCGATCTGCACCGCGAAGTACAGAAACGCTGTGCCCAAAACGGTCTGCACAATCTGATGATAGTTATCAGCAAAATCCGTAAAAATTCGCTCTGAAATCAGCATAATCGGATGTTCAAACGCGGTCAGCAGAATCGACCCAAGCAGGGTAAGCACGACCCCGATGCCGATGTACGCCGCGACACTCCAAATGATCCGATGCTTCGCCATGAGCTGCCCGATAGAAAGCGATGCGTAAATTTTGTAAACTTCCGTCATAATACTGATAAGTACCACGAGCAGGGCTTCCAAGGTGTACAGGAAACTCTCCGGATGCTTCCGGCATGCCTCCCCTACAGCTTGAAACAGTTCCCCGATTTCGGATAGGTTGCCGACCAGATTCAGCAGAATGATGGACACCGCCGCCAGCACCATGCTGATCAGCACCGTCACCGTTGCGGTCACGCCCTTTGACGTGATCAGCTGCCATTCCTTGACCGGCAGCGTATGCATCAGATACCCCTCTTCCTTGAGCAACCCTTTGTAGAACCGCATCACAACGACGAACAGCGTCGCAACCACCAGTGCGATAAAAAGTCCCACATACAGGAACATCGGTATTCTTGCCAGCAGCGCCCCAAGGAGCTGATCGTTTTCCTGCGCCAGCGCCGACCTCGCATAAATCCAGCCTGTAAAGCTCGTCAAAATCGCCACAGCCGGCAGCGCCGCCCAAATCACCCCGATCTGCTTAAAGACCGAACGAAACTCGTACTTCATCAATTTCCCTGTCATCTTACTTCCCCCATTCTGAATTCCTCGCGAAATACCTCATCTACGGATTTTCCTTCCTGCGCTTTCAGCTCATCGACCGTCTCGTGTCTGACGATCCTCCCGTCTTTTAAGAAAATCACCTCGTCCAGCACTCTCTCGATGTCTGCGATCAGATGCGTCGAGATGACGACTGTCGCGTTATCCGCGTAATTGTTGATGATTGTACCCATGATGTAATCTCTGGCTGCCGGATCGACCCCCGCAATCGGCTCATCCAAAAGATACAGCTGGGCGTTGCGGCTCATCACCAAAATGAGCTGCACCTTTTCCTTGGTGCCCTTGGACATACTCTTGATGCGGTCGCCCTCTCCAATGCCCAGCGAATCACACATGCGAAGCGCTTTCTGTCTGTCAAAGTCCGCATAAAAGTCACTGAACAGGTCAAAGATGTCCTTGACCGTCATCCAGTCGGCAAAATAGTTTTTGTCCGGCAGATAGCTGACCTGCGACTTGGTGTAGGTTCCGATGGGCGTTCCATCAATCATTGCCGTTCCGAAGTTCGGCTGCAGCAGTCCATTCAAGATCTTGATCAGGGTTGTCTTGCCGGAGCCGTTTGGCCCGAGCAGCCCGACTACCTTGCCCCTGCCGATCTTGAGATTCACATCGTCCAGCGCCTTCTTCCCCGGAAAGATCTTGGTCAGATGTTCACATTGTACTAAAATTTCCGATTTCATATGTCATAATCCCCTTTCGTTTCCTCATTTTTACCCTCTGCGCCATCCGAGGCGTCCGCTGCTTCTGCAGTGCCCACAGCATCTGCAGTGCTTGCAGTATCAGCATCGTCTGTATGACGCATATCGTCTCCACAAGCTGCGCTGCTCACGTTGCTTGCAGACACTGTACTGGCGATGCGCGTCTCACTGCTCGCGCGCGCCGCCGCCCCTATCCGCGCCGCGACTTCTGCCAATGCCCCTTGCAGGCTGTATCCCAGAGATGCCATCTCCTGCAGGAAAGTATCCACCTGCTTCTCAGCCAGTTCCCGACGCATCTGCTCAATCAGCGGCAAATCGGTCGTTACCGTACGGCCTGCCGTCCGATTGGTGATCAGAAGCCCTTCGTTTTCCAACTCCGCCATCGCGCGCTGCATGGTATTGCGATTGACTCCCGCGTCACTCGCCAGCTCCCGTACCGTCGGAAACGCACTCCCCGGCGCGTACTCCCCTGCGATGATGCCGCGCTTGATCAGCTCCTTCAGCTGCGGATAAATCGATCTGCTGTCGTCCAGCTCCCAATCCATGTTCTCACCCCCTTGTTTGCTTTTTTACTCCTTGCGCGTCCTGCATGCGGCTTCCCGCGACTTACCGACTTGCCTGCTTTGTCAGTTTTGTCAGCTTTGTCAGCTTTCATTCGCGCTGCGCGGGCAAGCTTCCTGCTCTGCCTGCCCTTCGCGCTGCGCCACGCAGCTTTTATCCTTGCGCACCGCATGTTTGTCTTCTCTTTTTGTTTTGCATATTGTCCTAAGCACCTAAGACAATATCACTTTTTCTTTGCGCTGTCAAGCCCTATTGCAAAAATATTTTTCTTTTTTTGCCTGTTTTCTTACCTGCAGGCACCGTTCCCTCCACCGTTTCTCGCTGTCGTGCCAAGCTCTTCACAGTCGCACGCGCCTCCCCGCTGCTGCTCACTGCTTCCACAAGGTATACCAGATCCGCCTGTCACAAACATCGTCCGGTGCATGACCCCACTGCTCTCAGCTATCTATCCTACATTTCTCATTTTTAATGATTTTGATGATTTTATGAAAATCATTCTCACCTTATAATAAAAAGAGGACCGAAGTCCTCTGAAAAATCATTTTGATTTGCGCCGCACCAACGTCCGGCACAGGGTTAAAACCATGTGCTTTGTTTCGTCCCGCTATCCGGCGCAGAACCTATACATGATAGTGATACAAGGTCGAAAGAATGAAATACAGCAAAAATCCAGAAATAAATATTAGCGCAAGTGACATACTCTTTTTCATTTCGCAGCCCTCCCTCTTTCTTCTCTTTTTAGTATTCTATCATAAGTTCTAAGCTCTGTCTACGCCATCTTCTTGCGCTCCTCCATCTGTTTCCGTCTCGATCCGAAACTCCAGACCGCCCTCTGTGCTGCCCTCCGGCCACGCCTCCTCCGGCGCCAATTCGATTTCCAACTGCGCGCCGTCCGCTTCCTCGCCATATTGCAGCTGATAAGAACCATCCGCCTGCTTCGTGAGCTGCCCGGTCGCCTCCTGCCCGTCGATATAGATCCTGACCGCAGTCACAGGATTCGCCGTTTCTCCGTCAGTCGCCGCGTAGGCCATCATCGACATCATGCATAAAAGTGCTGCAAGCAGCATGCAGGTGAACGCCAGACGTCCGACCCGCACCCTTGCCGGTTTCTTATGTTTCATATAAAAATCCTCCCTCTTCAAGCTTTCGGAGGCATGCACCCCCGCAAACGCCGCGCGGTACAGACTTTGTTCTCTGCGTCTGTTTTGTTCGTTTTGCTCTGTGTCATACATCCGAAAAGACCTCCTTCAAAATTTTGCGACCGCGCGCCAGTCTGGTCCGCACCGTCGCCTCGTTCATCCTCAAAATCCCCGCGATCTCCTTCGTGTCATAATCCTCATAATAATAGAGGTGTATAATGAGACGATATTTTTTCGGCAGCTTCAAGATCGCCCGCAGGATCTCATTGCGGCGCTCTGCCTCCTCCGCTGCCTGTGCCGCATCCACCGCGCTTTCCGCATCTGGCTCCGCCTGCAGACCCGCAAGATAACCCTCCAGCGAGATGTTGCGCCGCCGCCACGCCGAAAGCGAGATCTTCTTGCATTGGTTGACAGCCACGCGCAGTAGCCAGTGCTTGAGATGCGCCTCGCTCTCAAATGCGGTATCACTTCGGTAGAGCTTGAGCAGTACCTCCTGCACGATATCATCCGCGTCGTATGGATTTTTGAAATAGTTCAGCGCAATTGCGTAAACGCGGTCCGCATACCGCTCCGCAGCCGCCTCGAATGCCGCGCCCTTCAAGACTCGCATACCTCCCTTTTGAAATGCATTTCACTTATGATACCTCGTAGCCCGGCAAAAAGTTTCACCACCGGAGAAAATTTTTCAAAAATATCGATTCTTGCCGTCTCAATCATCTTCTCTTTTTATCCTATCGCTCTTTTTAAAGTCTTTTCCTTTTTTCGACCATATGTTATACTACATTTAAACAATCCGTCAATCGTAGCTGCGGAGCTTATATCGTGCAGCTGCAATGCTATTAGCCTTTTTTCTTTTTGATCGTATAAATAAACAGAAGGCGGAAGCAAAGCGATAAGCAACAAGGCACAGCAATCAAATTTGAGCGATCGTGCACAGACAAAATAATATCGGAGGGACATAATATGAAAAAAGTCGAAAAGGACAAGACTGCTATCCTTAGCGAGGACGAGCTTGACAAGGTTTCGGGCGGTAAATTTGACGAAAGGGGAGGCGTGGAGTCAATCCCGGGTCTGAAATGCCCGCACTGCGGCAAATTTATTCCGACAACCATTACGGAGTTACTGACGCAGGGACATCTCAGATGCCCGTACTGCCTGTCGAAACTGACCCTCACCACCCAGCAGAAGCAGCAAAAATAAACGGCTGCAGCTGCCGACGCAACAAAAGCCTTGAAATTATCAAAATTTCAAGGCTTTTGTTGTGAGCTGCAACCTTTTCGAACCCCTAAGCTTCGCATCGCTATCATTTGGTCCATGTTCGCACACCGTATCTGCATTGCTTCAATTCACTTTCCGCTATTTTGAAATGGTCGTTGCCGTAGCGGACATAAAGAATCACTCGTACTTTATAATAATACTTCTTTCCGCGGATTCCCTGCTTGTTGACATATACATTTTTTTCATGGGTACGCCAGGTAATGTAACGCGAATGTTTTCTTACAGATCGGCAGAACTTATAATATATCTCGTAGCCCTCTGCCTCTGCTTCATCGATGAGTGCCTCCAGTTCAGCACTCGGTTGAACGACTACTTTAACGTTCTTTTTCTTTGTTTTCATGGTGCGTACGGCGAGTTCAAGATTCATGACTTTTTCTGAGAGCGCGATCTCCGTTTCGTTCAGGATCGGCTCGTCCGCATCAAGCGGAAACTCGAATCCGAATGCCTCATTTGCTGCAAAGCCAAACGCGAGAAGTAAGCTCAGAACCATGCACAAGAATCTTTTTTTTAGGCGTTTCAAGGCTGCTGATTTTTCCATGTGCAAACACCCCCTATTACAGATATTGTAACGCAAGTGCCGTTATCGTTCAAATATTTTCTTTTAACTTTGTTTCATTTCTTACCCTGTGTGTTATAATCGTCATCGTTTCGCTGAAAAACCGGTAGAACGGGAATATCCGCAAACTTTCTCCGGTCATTTTCCGGCTTCCTGTCTCTTTTGCTGCATGGATTCCAAAATCGCGTCAGCCAGCGCTTCGAGCTCACCGGCCTTATCCGCAGACAGCGCGGAAGCCATCGACAAGCGTTCAGTAAGGACAGTCATGCGCTTGAGCTGTCCGTCCAGGAATTCCTGCATCAGATCGCCGGATTTTACCGCCCAGGAGCCATTCTCGATCAGCGCAAAAGTACGATTCTGCACATTTAACGCTTTCATATCCATCAGATAATCGTGAATCGCCGGATAGATTCCCAGATTATAGGTGACGGATGCCAGCACCACATGACTGTATTTGAAGGTCTCCGAAATCAGTTGGGATTTGTGGGTTGAGGAAACATCATAAACTGCCACACGGTTCATGCCTTTATCGCAAAGCTTCGCCGCCAGCGCCTGTGCCGCAGCCTCCGTGTTCCCGTACATCGACGCGTAGATGATCAGCACGCCCTCCGTTTCAGGCTCATAGCGGCTCCACAGGTCATATTTTTGAATAAAATACGCCAAATTATCACGCCAAACCGGACCGTGAAGCGGACAGATATAGCGGATCTGGTCCAAAATGCCTGCTGCCTTGCCGAGCAGAACTTGAATGTGCGGACCGTATTTCCCTACGATATTGGTCAGATAGCGTCTCGCGTCATCAAGCCAGTCGCGGTCAAAATCCACCTCATCCGCGAACAGTTTGCCGTCCAGCGCGCCGAAGGTTCCGAACGCGTCAGCCGAAAACAGGACGCCATCCGTGAGATCGAAACTGACCATCGCCTCCGGCCAGTGGATCATTGGCGCGAAAACAAAGGTGATGGTATGTCTGCCGAAGCAAAGCGTATCGCCTTCCTTGACTTCCACGCAGGTATGCGCGTCGACAGCGAAGCCGAACTGGCGCATCATCAGAAAAGCTTTTTCATTGCTGACGATCGTAACCTCCGGATAGCGCAAAAGCACTTCCTCGATACAAGCCGCGTGATCCGGCTCCAGATGGTTGACGACCAGATAATCCAGCGGACGTCCATGCAGCACATATTCTAAGTTTTCCAGAAACTGTCTGCACGCGGACCAGTCGACCGTATCAAAGAGTGCGGTCTTTTCGTCTAGCAGACAATACGCGTTGTAGCTGACTCCGCGCGGAATCGGGAAGCAGTTTTCAAACAAAGTCAAGCGGTGATCGTTCGCGCCGACCCAATATAAGTCCTCCGTTACTTTTCGTACACAATACATAATTCTTTTCTCCTTTCTCGATTCCGTTTTTTATGCTTTGATGAACTGCTCTTTGCCCTCGCCGCATTCCGGACACACCCAATCCTCCGGCAGCTGTTCAAAGAGGGTTTCCGGTGGAATCTCGCTCGCTTCGTCACCCTGCGCCGGATCATATTCATAGCCGCAGCCGCTGCAGATGTAAGACGCACCGATCGGTTCCGGCTTCGGTGGCTGCGGACGCTTCATCTTGACCATCGGAGGCGCCGGTTCTTTTGGTTCTGTTCCCAAGGCTTCCGTGAGCAGCGGAAGAATCTCCATGAGATTGCCGACAATACCGTAATCGCAATTTTTAAAAATCGGCGCGTTGCCGTTCTGATTGATCGCGACGATCGTGGACGCGTCTTTGATGCCCTTGAGGTGCTGCGCCGCCCCGGAAATTCCGCAGGCAATATATAAATTACCTCTGAATTTCTGACCGGACATGCCCACATACCGGTTCAGCGGAAGATATTTGAGCGTTTCCGCGACCGGTCTGGAAGATCCGATAGCCGCGCCGGCAGCTTGGGCAAGTGCTTCGATCAGCTTCATATTTTTCTTTTCGCCGATGCCTTTCCCTGCGGAGACTACCCGCTCAGCCTGCGAGATCGGCGTGTCCGCCGGAATCCCTACGCTAAAGTCATAGCCGTCTTTTTTGAGTGCTGCGACCAGTGCTTCCACCTGCTCCTTCGCGTCGCCATCTGCGAAAATCATCTTCTTGCGGATGCCTGTGATCGGCGCCGGTTTTTTCGCTGCCGAACGGCTCTCGCCACTGCGCTCGCGCGTGATTTTTCCAAGGAGATGCGATGCGATGACCACGCGCTGAATCTCGTTGGTTCCCTCATAGATCGTCGTGATTTTTGCGTCGCGGTACGCCCGTTCGACTTCCATGCCCTTGAGGAATCCCGATCCGCCAAAAATCTGCAGGGCATCGTTAGTCACCTCCAGCGCGATATCCGACGCGTACATTTTGGCCATCGCGGATTCCATCCCGTAAGGTTCATGCTGTTCCTTCAGTTCTGCCGCCGAATAAATCAAATACCGCGCGCAGCGCAGTTTTGTCGCCATATCCGCCAGTTTGAAGGAAATGATCTGCTGTGCGCCGATCGGTTTGCCGAACTGTACGCGCTCTTTCGCGTAGGCAAGCGCGTGTTCAAATGCGCCCTGCGCGATGCCGAGCGCTTGTGCTGCGATGCCGATACGGCCTCCGTCCAGTGTCGCCATGGCGATTTTGAAGCCCTCCCCTTCTTTGCCGAGCATATTTTCCTTCGGGACACGGACATTATTGAAAATCAACTCCGCGGTAGAGGAAGAGCGAATGCCCATTTTATCGTAATGATCACCAAAAGTGAATCCTTTCCAGCCTTTTTCAACAATGAACGCCGAAATGCCTCTGGTTCCGATATCCGGCGTCGTCACCGCGAAAACAACATAAGTATCCGCTTTCGGCGCGTTAGTGATAAAAATTTTACCGCCGTTGAGCAGCCAGTGGTCTCCTTTGTCGATCGCTGTCGTTTCCGTCCCGCCGGCATCTGATCCGGCATTCGGCTCGGTCAGTCCGAATGCGCCGATTTTTTCTCCTTTTGCCAGCGGCACGAGATATTTACGTTTCTGTTCTTCTGTTCCGAACGCAAAGATCGGCCAAGACCCAAGCGAAACATGCGCAGACAGGATGACACCCGCGCCGCCGTCAACGCGGGCAAGCTCCTCTACCGCAATCGCGTAACTCATGACGTCAAGCCCGGCGCCGCCATACTCGTCCGGATACGGAAGTCCCATCCACCCGCGCTCACCCAGTTTACGGATTGCCTCCTCCGGGAATTCATTGTTCTGATCCATCAAGAAAGCCTGCGGTCTGATTTCTTCCTCCGCGAATTGGCGAATCTGCGCCCGCAATGCTTCCTGTCCTTTGGTTGTCTGAAATAGCATAAGCGTTCCTCCTTTTCTTCTTGTTTCCTTTATTTTACCCTTTTTCACGTAAAACAAAACAGGGACGACATGACGATTTGTGGGTATAGTATAGTCATTCGGGTCGCGCATTTGCCACAAAAGCCTGTAGCTGATTCATTTTTCATCTTTCTGCTTGCTTTTCCAACAGATATTTGAGGTAGCCGTAACCCTCCGCTTCCATCTTTTCGTACGGTACAAAGCGCAGCGCGGCGCTGTTGATACAATACCGCACGCCGTTTGGAGATTCAGAGTCTCCGCTAAACACATGTCCCAGATGAGAATTCCCCGCCCTGCTTCTCACTTCGGTTCTGCGCATGCCATGACTGTTATCTTCCAGCTTTGTTATCGCCGGTTCCTCGATTGGTTTGGAGAAGGCCGGCCAGCCGCAGCTGCTCTCGAATTTGTCGGCGGAGGAAAACAACGGTTCTCCCGTCACAATATCCACATAGATGCCTTTTTCGAACTTATCCCAAAATTCGCCCGTAAAGGCTCTCTCTGTGCCGCTTTCCTGCGTAACGTGATATTGCTCTTTGGTCAGCTTTTGCCGAATCACCTCCGCAGCCGGCCGTTTGTAATCGCCCGGATCGACGCGAAGCTTCGAAAAAAGCTTCATTTCTTCCTTCGGAATATGGCAGTAGCCGTTCGGATTCTTTTTTAAGTAATCCTGATGATATGCTTCCGCCGGATAGTAGTTTCTTAGAGGCGCAATCTCTACAAAAAATTTCTCGCTGCGTTGGCGCTCGATTTCCGCGATGCGTTCTACCGTTTCTTTTACCTTGTCATTGGTGTAATAGATGCCGGTCTGATACTGGCTGCCGCGATCATTACCCTGACGGTCCTTCACCGTAGGATCAATGACATAGAAGTACGCGAGAAGCAGGGCGTCAAGGCTTACTTTTTGCGGATCATACGCAACCCGCACCGTTTCACGAAATCCGGTGTTCCCTGCGCAGACACTGCGATAATTCGCGTCCGCTTCGCAGGTGCCGTTCGCGTAACCGCTTTCCGCGGCGATGACGACCGGAATGGATTGCATCAGCGCTTCCAGTCCCCAAAAGCATCCGC
>UQMQ01000083.1 GCA_900542245.1 uncultured Eubacteriales bacterium | reverse complement strand
GGATTCCCTATGCATCGATCTTTTTCCCCCATAACCCATAATCAGAGTATATGTGCCCGACAGCTGCGGTGCCCCGGTTCGTCTTTTTTCGCGCATCGTTCGCACGCAAAAGACCCATCCCGCGCGTTTTGCGCATAAGGATGGGTCTGATTGTATTTTGCCGTAAGTCAGATTTTTGCAGCGGGCATACAGCGGAGCTGCCTATTTCATCGCTTCCTCGATCGCGACTGCCACCGCGACGGTCGCGCCGACCATCGGGTTGTTGCCCATGCCGACATAGCCCATCATGGCAACGTGCGCCGGAACAGAGGACGAGCCTGCGAACTGCGCGTCAGAGTGCATACGCCCCATGGTATCGGTCATGCCGTAGGAGGCAGGACCTGCTGCCATATTGTCCGGATGCAGCGTTCTGCCTGTACCGCCGCCGCTGGCAACGGAGAAATATTTCTTGCCCTGTTCGATACATTCCTTTTTGTATGTGCCTGCGACCGGATGCTGGAAACGGGTCGGGTTCGTGGAATTGCCGGTAATGGAAACATCCACGCCCTCCTTGTGCATGATGGCAACACCCTCGCGCACATCGTCCGCACCGTAGCAGCGTACTTCCGCACGTTCTCCCTTAGAGTACGGGATCTCACGCACAATCGCAAGCGCACCGGTATAGTAATCGAACTGTGTCTGCACATAGGTGAAACCGTTGATCCGGGAAATAATCTGTGCTGCATCTTTGCCTAAACCGTTCAGAATGACACGCAAAGGTTTCTTCCGTACTTTGTTTGCAGATTTCGCGATACCGATTGCGCCCTCCGCGGCTGCAAACGACTCATGGCCCGCCAGAAACGCGAAGCATTCGGTTTCCTCACTGAGCAGCATCGCCGCCAGATTGCCGTGTCCGAGACCGACCTTGCGGTCCTCTGCCACAGAACCCGGCAGGCAGAACGCCTGCAGCCCTTCGCCGATGGCTTTCGCCGCCTCATTTGCCTTGCTGCAGCCTTTTTGGATGGCGATCGCCGCGCCCGCGACATACGCCCAGCATACATCCTCGAAGCAGATCGGCTGGATCTCCCGGGCAATCTTGTACGGATCGATGCCCTTCTCCTTGCAGAGCTTCTCCGCGTCTTCGAGGGAAGCGATGCCGTAGGCTGCAAGGGCCTTGTTGATTTTTTCTATCTTTCTGTCGTAATTTTCAAATGTAATCATCCTCGCGCCTCCTACTCCTGTCTCGGGTCGATCTTTTTGACCGCCTCATCGAATCTGCCGTACTTGCCGCTTGCTTTCTCGATAGCTTCACGCGCGTCAGTACCGGCTTTGATGGCATCCATCATTTTACCCATATTGACATATTTGTAGCCGATGATATTTCCCTCTTCATCGAGTCCGACTTCGGTGATGTAGCCCTCTGCAAGCTCCAGATAGCGCGGACCCTTGGCCTTGGTGGAGTAAATGGTGCCTACCTGACTTCTGGTACCCTTGCCGAGATCCTCCAGTCCGGCGCCGATTGCCAGACCGCCCTCCGAGAACGCGGACTGACTCCTGCCGTAAACGATCTGCAGGAACAGCTCGCGCATCGCCGTATTGATCGCGTCGCACACAAGGTCGGTATTCAGCGCCTCCAGCAGCGTCTTACCGATGAGGATCTCTCCTGCCATCGCCGCAGAATGCGTCATGCCCGAGCAGCCGATCGTCTCTACCAGCGCCTCTTCGATGATGCCGTCCTTGATGTTCAGCGTCAGCTTACAGGCGCCCTGCTGCGGTGCGCACCAGCCGATGCCATGCGTCAGCCCCGAAATATCCTTGATCTCCTTGACCTGCGTCCACTTTCCCTCCTGCGGGATCGGCGCCGGTCCGTGATAAGCGCCCTTGTTGACCGGGCACATGTGCTCCACTTCTTTTGTATAAATCATTGTATCCTCCTGTCAGGTTAACCGTTAACCCGCGCAGCCTGCTGTCACGCATCGGCGCGTATGCGGCCGCACAGAATTGCATAACAAATTATATGCATGCTTTCATGCATTCCTATGTTACCATGTTTCCGCCAGGATTGCAATGGGCGAGCTCTTTTCTGTTTGAACTTTGTTCAAAAATATGATACGATAGCGGGGACGCAAAAGAAGGAGACGTTCTTATGAAATTGATTATGGAGTTTATTAACAATTTTATCGATACAGTGAGCGGTGTTTTGTATCAGCCATGGTGTGTGCCGCTGCTCCTGCTTGCCGGCGGGATCATTCTCACCATTCGTTCAAAATTGATGCAAGCCCGTCTTTTTACAGAATGTTTTAAGGTCATAACCGAAAAGCCTACAACGAAAGGCGGTATTTCCTCTTTCGGTGCCTTGATGGTTTCAACAGCCTCCCGCGTCGGTACCGGCAACATCATCGGTGTTGCGACCGCGATCTGTGCGGGCGGGGCGGGCGCTGTATTCTGGATGTGGATCACCGCGATCATCGGCGGTGCATCTGCTTTCGTGGAATCTACGTTGGCTCAGATCTACAAGAAAAGAAATGCGGATGGGACGAGCTACGGCGGTCCTGCCTTCTATATGAGAGATGCGCTCGGTCAAAGATGGCTCGGCGTACTTTTCTCATGCCTGATCATCCTCACCTATGCCGTAGGATACAACATGCTTGCCGCCTATAATCTGCAGGATACTTTCTCTGTATTCGGCTTCTACACCAAAGGCACCACACCAATGATCATCGGCGCGATCCTTGCGGTATTATTCGGCGTCATTGTCATCGGCGGCGCGAAAAGACTGACGAAATCGACCGAGATCATGGTTCCGTTTATGGGTATCCTTTATGTGCTCGTTTCGCTGGTCGTTTTGGTTTTAAACGCAGACCGTTTAGGTGAAATGTTCGCGATGATCTTTGAAAGCGCATTCGACTTCAAGGCGATCTTCGGCGGCTTCACAGGCTCCTGCATGATGCACGGCATCAAGAGAGGCTTGTACTCCAACGAAGCAGGTATGGGTTCCTCTCCGAACGCGGCAGCGACTGCCGATGTTTCCCATCCTGCAAAGCAGGGGCTGGTTCAGATGCTCTCTGTTTTCATCGACACCTTGCTGATCTGTACCGCGACTGCATTTATGTGCCTGTCCTCCGGCGCTTCTTTTGGTCCGGAGATCGGTGGCGCGGCCTATGTGCAGACCTCCATGGCAGAAAACCTCGGCGCATTCGGCCCAGTCTTCCTGTCCGCAGCCATGTCGCTTTTCGCATTCACGACCCTGATCGGGAATTATTCCTATTGCGAAGGCTGTCTGCGATTTATCTTGAACAGAGCGGTCAGCAGGGGCGGTATTCTGGCATTCAGAAGCTTGGCGACACTCCTCGTATTTGTCGGTGCGATCGCAAATGCGGGGACGGTTTGGAACCTCGCGGACATGACACAAGGTCTGATGGTACTCGTCAATCTCCCTGTCATTCTCATTCTTGCAAAACCCGCCTTCCTCTGTTTAGAGGACTACTGCAAACAGAAAAAAGACGGCAAAAATCCTGTATTCATTGCAAAAGACGCAGGCATTGACGCAGATCTGGATTTTTGGAAATAGCTTCACACATATTTTCGCATATATTTGAGTGCATTCTTTTCGAGGCGGCTGACCTGCGCCTGACTGATCGCGATCTCCTTGGCAACCTCCATCTGCGTTTTACCTTCAAAGAAACGCATGTTGAGGATATGGCGTTCACGCGGGGTCAGCTTTTTCATTGCTTCCGAGAGCGACAGATTTTCGATCCAGTGCAGATCGGTATTTTTCGTATCCTGTACCTGATCCATCACATACAGCGCGTCGCCGTCATCGTGAAAAACCGGCTCAAACAGCGAGACCGGCTCCTGAATGGATTCCAGTGCCAGCACAATGTCCTCCCGGTCGATCTCCATAGCCTTGGCGATCTCCTCCACGCTCGGCTCCCGCTGCAGCTGATTGGAGAGCAGCTCCTTGGTCTGCAGCGCCTTGTACGCAAGATCCCGCATCGAGCGCGAAACGCGGATCGCATTGTTGTCTCTGAGATAGCGGCGGATCTCGCCGATGATCATCGGCACCGCATAGGTCGAAAACTTCACGCCATGGCTCAGATCGAAATTGTCGAGCGCCTTGATCAGACCGATACAGCCCACCTGAAACAGATCGTCCGGATTTTCGCCGCGGTTGGAAAATCGCTGGATCACACTGAGCACCAGTCTGAGATTCCCCTTGATGAATTCATCGCGGACCGCCTGATCGCCCGCCTGAATTTTTTCGATCATCTGCATCATTTCCGCCTCTTTGTAGAGAGGCAGCTTCGCGGTATTCACACCGCATATCTCTACCTTGTTCACCATAGTCACACCAGTCCTCATTCGTAATTTGATGCAGGAAAATTTTCTCGCGCCGATTGGAAAATCCCACGGGTAAGCGATCTCCTGCATATGTAACGTATAAGATTGTTATGTACGATGGTGCAGGGCTTCATACCTGCCAATTATCGGCTTTCCCTCACCCCAGCTTGCGCATTTCCCGCTGCAGCCTTGTGATGATGCGCTTTTCGAGACGCGAAATATAGGACTGCGAGATCCCCAGCTTGTCGGCAACCTCCTTTTGTGTCATTTCTTTTCCGTTTTTAAGACCGAACCGCATCTCCATCAGCTCCCGCTCACGCGGCGTGAGCTTCTCCATGGCACTATACAAAAGACTGCGATTGACCTCCTCCTCCAGATGCTGCGAGACAATGTCGTTCTCAGTCCCCAGAATATCGCTGAGCAGCAGCTCATTGCCGTCCCAGTCCACGTTCAGCGGTTCATCGAGGCTCACCTCGCTCTTGCGCTTCGTGCTGCGCCGCAGATACATCAAAATCTCGTTCTCGATGCAGCGCGACGCATAGGTTGCCAGTTTGATATTTTTGTCTACCTTGAAGGTGTTCACCGCTTTGATCAGCCCGATCGTGCCGATCGAGATCAGATCCTCCACATTGATGCCCGCGTTCTCGAATTTTTTGGCAATGTACACGACCAGCCGCAGATTGTGCTCGATCAGCATGCTTCGTGCCTCGTCGCTGCCCGCCGCATAGGCCGCAAGGCATCTGCGTTCTTCCTCGCTGTCCAGCGGTTCCGGCAGCACATCACTGCCGCCGATGTAGTAAATTCCCCTCGCCCGGCGCAGCAGCCTGCGCATCCTGATTTTTTCGCAAGTCTCACTGATTTTCCGAGAAAGTCTCTGCAGTAAGCTCTGTGGTTTATCCAAATCTTTTCTGTCTGCCGCACTTTCATCTGTAGTCATCCTATTTGTCTTATCTGAAGCCTCATGCCCCTGCGGCATGTGTCTGAAGAATCTCATCATGAATCACCTCTCTGTTCACCAGCGCCTCGACATCGCCGAAATCTCCGTCATAAAATGCCAGTACGCTTGCCTGCAGGTTTCGATTTTGAAACATAATTTCGTCCGCGCGCAAGCCCTCCAGGACTCCGGTCGTTGTACCGACTGCCCGATAGGGAACGGCAGCAAAGCGGTTGGCATACTGTGATGCTGCAACGGACCCCGCGATACCCAATTTTTTCTTAGCCTTGCGGTCGAGCAGGATTACCGGACTGCCGCTCAGCGGCTCCCGCAGGCAATTTGCGGTATCGATGGCCGCGTGCAGGCTATAGGTACGACCGCCCTCCTGCATCTGCACCTGCAGCTCGCCCTCCGTCCATTGGGAAAGGCGCAGCAGACGAATCAGCCTGACGAACCACCACGCAAGTCCAAATGCCAGTATGCCCCAGCACAAAAGCTGTAAATAGGTCACAGCCTCTATGTAAATACTGCCGTTTCCGCTGACTGCCGGAATCTGCCGCCACAAAAGGAACGCCATGGCAGCGCCGCCCGACAGCAGGGTCAGACCCAAAAAGACCACGCCTTTTTTGAGAAACAGCAGCAGGCTGTTCGCCCCAAAAGCCAGATAGGGAATCAGCAACGCTGCGAGGATTCTGACAGCAAAGCCGCCGATGGCATGCAACACAGGCAACCAAGGTGCCATGCCGCCTGTGTCCCCCGCCGCTGCCTGTAACCCCGGGGCAGCGACCCCGATCGGCGGCACCAAAAGCAGGAATCCGCTCACGCCGCACAGCAGTGCGGCACACAAGAGCCTCCCCTTGCGTATGCGTTCTCCCAGAAGCTTCCCGGTCAGAAGCAGCAGCAGCACGCCGCTTATCAAGTTTTCCAAAAACAGGTATTCCCCATAAATCACCATGTTCCCGACCTCACCTGCTTATCATAACGCACGTCCGCCGCGCATCCTGTCGAAAGGCGTCACCCGCGGCAAATTTTTTATGATGTAAGAAATACCACCGGGCAATATTTCCTGCATAAAGGCAAAAGTGTGCAAAGGATTCTATCATTCCTTTGCACACTTTTGTCGTGTTCTCTTCATCCTGTCAGTTTCGTCCGCAGTGCCAGCGCTATAGCTTTTCACGGTGCTTACGTTTCCAATCCTTGATCTGCGCCAGACGCTCTTTGAACCGCGCCTCCAGTCCCTGGTCCGTCGGGCGGTAGTATTCCCGGTCAACTAAAGAATCCGGCAAACACTGCATGGCAGTAATTTTTTCCTTGGTATCATGCGCGTACTGATAACCCTTGCCGTAATCGAGCTCCTTCATCAGCTTCGTCGGCGCGTTGCGAAGCACGAGCGGTACCGGCTCCGCGAGCTGCGCGATTGCGTCCTCCCGCGCCGCGAAATATGCCACCTCCATGGCATTCGACTTCGGCACCATCGCCATGTAGGTCACCGCCTGTGTCAGATTCACAGAACACTCCGGCATACCGATAAAATGGCAGGCCTGATAAGCTGCCACCGCGATCTCCAGCGCCCGCGGGTCCGCCAGTCCGATATCCTCACTGGCAAAGCGCACCACGCGCCGCGCGACATACAGCGGATCCTCTCCAGCCTCCAGCATACGCGCCAGCCAGTACACCGCGGCATCCGGATCGGAGTTTCGCATCGACTTGTGGAGTGCCGAGATCAGGTTGTAATGCTCTTCACCTTTCTTATCGTATAATAACGTTTTTTTGGAGGTACACTGCTCCAACGTCTCCGGTGTTACCACCGTTACCTCCTGCACGACTTCTTGTCCGTTCTCTCGCTTTTTTTCCTGCACGAGATCGCCGTTCAGGACTGCCATCTCCAGCGTCGAAAGCGCCATCCGCGCGTCACCGTTCGCAAAGCTTGCAATCATCGTCAGCGCATCGTCCTCCATACGAATGTTCTGTCCGCCGAACCCCCGCGGGTCCGTCAGCGCCCGGCTCAAAAGCGCGACCAGATCCTCAGTCTTTAATCCCTGCAGGACGAATACCTTGCAGCGGGATAGCAGCGCGCCATTGACCTCGAAAGACGGGTTCTCAGTCGTCGCGCCGATCAGAATGATACTGCCCTTTTCCACAAACGGCAGGAAGGCGTCCTGCTGTGCCTTGTTGAAGCGGTGGATCTCGTCGACAAAAACAATCGTTTTTTCTCCAAATCGCCGATTATTCTCCGCACGCTGCATGACCGTCTTGATCTCCTTGATCCCGCTGGTTACCGCCGAAAAGTCGATGAAGGTCGCTTTCGTGCGGTTGGCGATAATGCGCGCCAGCGTGGTCTTGCCGACGCCCGGCGGTCCCCAAAAAATCATGGATGAGATATGGTCGCTCTCTATCAATCTACGCAGCACTTTGCCCTCGCCGATCAAATGCTTCTGTCCGACAAATTCCTCCAAGCGCTCCGGTCTGAGGCGGGACGCCAGCGGCTGCGCTGTTCTATTATCAAACATGGTTGTCTGTTCCATTGTAACCTCCGTAACTGTGACAAAAGTATTATATCAAAATATCTTGCTGCCTGCAAGCGCCCGGCGCGTCCGGTCTGTACTGCAGGATTGCGGCAGACTGCTTGCTTTGTGCATTGCATTTTTTCGTGTCTGCGGGTATAATATTCTTAATATAGCGGTTGACAAACCGCAAACGACGGCGGCGCTGCCGGAAATCGGCGCAAGCCCGGCGCGGCCCATAGAAAGGAAAACAAAAATGAAAGAATCCAATATGATGAAATTCGTTACCTCGTTTATTTATATTCTCTTCGGTCTGGCGCTCATGCTCTGGCCGCAGACAGTCGAGAACATCATCTGCACCATGCTGGCAGTCTGCGTCATCGTGTTCGGCGTGCTGAAGCTGATCGGCTACAGCGTGACCAAGGTGGAAAGCCGCATCATGGATGACACCAACGGTTTCGCCGCCGGTATCAGCCTCGTGATCTTCGGGATTTTCCTCTGGTTCAAGGGTACGATTGTGATTGCACTGATCCCGTTCATCCTCGGCTTTATGATCACCTACAAGGGGCTCGAAGGCATCCAGAACGTCATCAACTTCAAAAAATTCGGCTACAACACCTCCAAAGGTGTGCTGATCATCTCCATCGTCATCGCGCTGTTCGGTGTGCTGGTCATGATGAACCCGTTCTCCACCGCCAAGGTGCTGTTCTTCATGCTCGGTCTCGGTCTCTTCGTCAGCGGTCTGGCAGACTTCGTATCCGATATTTTCTTCAGCCGTCAGCTTAAGAAAATCCAAAAGACCAAGGAAAACATCGATGCCCCGCTATAAGCAAGCACAAACCGTTCATAATATGGCAATCACGCCGATGATGTGCGCGGTGCGCATGGCTGCGGGAGCACAGCTGCCACTGATAGAGAGTACACACTGATATGGAACACACACTGACACAACTTCCGTTCTGGTCATTCTTGACCGAACATGAAAAAGATATGATACGCCGAAGCAGCGCGGTCCGTCATTACGGAAAGGGATCGTTTGTACACAGCAGTGACAAGGAATGTCTCGGCATGCTGTTTGTGCTTTCCGGCGAGCTCCGCACCTATCTTCTCTCCGAAGAAGGACGAGAGGTAACACTGTTTCGCCTTTATCCGGGCGAGCTTTGTGTGCTTTCTGCCTCCTGTGTCATCAGCCAGATCACCTTTGATACACAGCTGAGTGCCGGAGCCGATACTGAGGTGCTGTTGATTCCCGCAAATATCGTCGACGCGCTTGCGGCACAAAACCTCCATCTCCGTTGTTTCCTCTATGAACTGGCGACGAAACGATTCTCTGATGTTATGTGGGCGATGCAGCAGATTTTATTCAAGGGCTTGGATCGGCGGCTGGCAGAATTTCTCCTTGCTGAAGCGGCGCGTACCGGCTCTGATACGATACGGATGACGCATACGCAGATCGCTCAGCACATCAGCTCGGCGCGGGAGGCGGTAGCGCGGATGCTCAAAAGCTTCTCGGAGGACGGTCTGGTGGAGCTGAAACGCGGTGCGATCACGCTGCGGGATACAGACGGACTCCATCGCCTAAAATGAATAGATCTATTTAAAACCGGTGCTTTTTCAGCACCGATTTTTTTCTTTATCAATGTGACTTCGTCACAGAAAAGTGCTTTGTCATGTGGTATGATAAAGCCACAATCAAGAAAGAGGTGGTAAACATGAAAATTAAACTCAATCCCGATCAGGCGATGGTTGATACCATCAAAGAGGGACTCAAGCGCACCGGTGGATACTGTCCCTGCCGCAGAGAGCGCACAGAGGCAACCAAATGTATGTGTCAGGAGTTCAAGGATCAAATTGCAGACCCGGACTTCGAGGGATTCTGCCACTGCATGCTCTACTACAAATCCTTGCAGGATTAAGGGAGGAACACCATGCTGTCAAAAAAACTGGCTGTCGTGGACAGGACGCAATGCGTCGCCTGCGGCGTATGTGAAAATACCTGCCCGCTAGACGCGGTTCAAGTCCATCGCGGCTGCTATGCCTTGGTGCAGCAGGATCGCTGTGTAGGCTGCGGGAAGTGCGCAAAGCTCTGCCCCGTCGGCTGCATAGCGGTGAAAGCGAGGGACGAGGCATGAAGAAAAAACACTGGTACGATTATCTATGGGTCTATGCCATAGTCTACTTTGCACTGGGCTTTTTCAATATTCTCTTTGCATGGCTCGGCATGATCGACTTTCTGCTGCCGCTGATTTTAGCTATCTTCGGTGGAAACAAGTTTTTCTGTAACCACCTCTGCGGACGTGGGCAGCTGTTCAGCAAGCTGGGGACCGATCTGAAATGCTCCCGCTGCAAGCCGACACCGCGCTGGATGTCCTCCAAGTGGTTCCGCTACGGCTTTTTGATCTTTTTCCTGACGATGTTCGGCAACATGGTGTTCCA
>UQMQ01000082.1 GCA_900542245.1 uncultured Eubacteriales bacterium | reverse complement strand
TGATGAGATCAAGGCTCAGCGCGGATATCTACCATTCTTTGAAAAAAACCGTCAAGGAGGGGCAGCGCCTCGACAGCTCGCTGGCTGACGCCGTAGCAAAGGCGATGAAGGATTGGGCGGTCGAACAGGGCGCAACGCATTTCACACACTGGTTCCAGCCGCTGACAGGGATAACCGCCGAGAAGCATGACAGCTTCATCACCCCTGCACCGGACGGCGGCGTGATCATGGATTTTTCGGGTAAAGAACTCATCAAAGGTGAACCGGACGCTTCGTCGTTTCCGTCAGGCGGTCTGCGTGCAACCTTCGAGGCACGCGGCTATACGGCCTGGGACCCGACGTCTCCGGCCTTTATCAAGGATAAGACGCTGTGCATCCCGACTGCGTTCTGCGCCTACAGCGGGGAGGCGCTCGACAAAAAGACCCCGCTGCTGCGTTCCATGCAGGCGCTGAACAAGCAGGCGCTGCGTATACTCAAACTGTTCGGCAACTCGGCGCTGACAGACAAGATCTGCACCGCTGCGAACGCGCTGGAGACTACGGTCAATCAGTATGAGACGATGACTGACGTTACCGCGGCTTCCTGTTTCATTCGCGACTGCATGCTGCAAAAGATGGCGGAGCTCAGGATCCCATGCGACGAGGTGGAGACCTTGACAGCGCAGCGCTGCTGGCCGTTCCCGACCTACGGGGAGCTGCTCTTCGGCGTAAGATAAGGAAAGCAGGATAAAGAGGATAAAGAGATCCGAAAAAAGTAAATATTTTGAACCATCCCGGACACGCCCTTTGTGACCGGGGTGGTTCTTTTTCTCCCTTTTTTGGCAAAGGCATTGACTTTCATAAGCTGGTCAGATTATAATAGCTATACGGAAATCTGGTTTTGGAGGTTGCTGCATATGGCGCAGGAACAAGCGTTAAAAAAAGAGAAGAAGCAAAAAAAGCATGAGATTGATATGATCAACGGACCGATTCTGAGCCGCATGCTTTTGTTCGCGTTTCCTTTGGTCTGCTCCAATATTCTGCAGCTTTTGTTCAATGCTGCGGATATCATCGTAGTCGGTCGTTTCGGCAGTGAAAACTCTCTGGCGGCCGTCGGATCGACCTCATCGCTGATCAACCTTCTGGTCAATCTCTTCGTGGGACTTGCGATCGGCTGCAATGTCCTGACGGCGCGGTATCAAGGCGCACGCAAGGAGAGCGATGTCAGCGAAACGGTGCATACTTCGATTGCGCTGAGCATTGTCAGCGGCATCGCGATGGGGATCATCGGCATTCTGGTGGCTGCACCGGTACTGACCTTGATGAAAACGCCGGAGGAGGTGCTGCCGCTTTCCACGCTGTACATGCGGATTTATTTCCTGGGCATGCCGGCGATGATGATCTACAACTTCGGCAGTGCGATCCTGCGGGCAAAGGGTGATACCAAGCGGCCGCTGAACTATCTGACGATCGCAGGCGTGATCAACGTCGTACTGAACCTGACCTTTGTCATCGGCTTCAAGATGGACGTTGCGGGTGTAGCCGCAGCGACTTCAATCTCCCAATGCTTCTCAGCGTTTATGATTCTGCGCTGTTTGGTACAGGAGGAAGGGGCATTCCGCTTGCATCGCAAGCTGCTGCGCATTCACAAAAACAAGATGCTGAAAATTTTGGAAATTGGACTGCCGGCGGGGTTTCAGGGTGTATTGTTCGCCCTGTCTAATGTCATCATCCAGTCCTCCATCAACAGCTTCGGTAAGGACGTGATGGCAGGCAGCGCCGCAGCCGGAAATATCGAAAACTTCACCTACTTCGCCATGAACGCCTTCTATCAGGCAGCGATCTCGTTTACCAGTCAGAATATGGGTGCCGGCAAACTGAAGCGGATTCACAGAATCGTTCTGACCGCGACGGGCTGCGCGGCTGTGACGGGTATCCTACTGGGGAACCTTTCCTGCTTATTCGGCAGGCAGCTCCTCGGCATCTATTCTACGCAGGAGATCGTGATCGAAGAGGGCATCAAGCGGCTGTATTACATCGCCGCGCCGTATTTTATCTGCGGCATCATGGATACGATGGCAGGTGTGATCCGCGGTCTCGGCTATTCGATCCTGCCGATGATCGTCAGCCTCTTGGGGGCTTGTGTGCTGCGGATCATATGGATTCAGGCTTTTTGCTCCCTGCCGGCGTTCCATTATGTAGAAAATGTCTATGTTTCTTATCCGGTCACCTGGACGATCACGCTGACGGCGCACATCGTCTGCTATATCATTATCATGCGCAAACTCAAAAAACGACCGGAAATGCAGGAGGCGTGCGCGGCGTAAGTACGCGGCGCGCGGGAAACGATTTCCTCCGCAGACAGCAGACTATCACCAACCATTTGCTAAAAAAAGTGACAATATAGAAAAGGAGACAACATCATGAGAAAAATCGTAGCGACAGATAAGGCTCCGGCAGCGATCGGACCTTATGCACAGGCAAACATCATCGGCAATCTGGTCATCACTTCCGGACAGATTCCGATCGACCCGGCGACCGGAAATCTGGTGGAGGGCGATATCGAGGTGCAGACCAGACAGGTTTTTGCGAACCTCAAGGCGGTGCTCGAAGCAGCGGGAAGCAGTCTGGACAAGATCGTCAAGACCACCTGCTTCATGGACAATATGAATGACTTCGCGAAAATGAACGAGGTATACGCAAGCTTTTTCAGCGGCGACTATCCGTCCAGATCTGCAGTCGAGGTCGCAAAGCTGCCGAAGGGTGCGTTGATCGAAATCGAGGTCATCGCTTATCTGTAAGCGCAAAATAACGGAGGCTGCCCGCATACGGCAGCCTCTTTCAACCTACCTTTGCGGAGGATATGACATGAATCATCAGACAAAAGACTTTCATCAATCACTGTTTCGCATCTTTTTATCCTATTTCCCCGCGCACAAAAAGCTCTTTCTGCTGGATATGAGCTGTGCATTTATCGTGGGTGCGATCGACGTCGCGTTTCCGCTGGTATCGCGCTACGTCATGTACGATCTGCTGCCGGACAAGCTGTATCAGACGTTTTTTACCGTCATGGCAATCGTTGTGGCGGTGTTTTTGGTGCGGGCAGTCATGAATTTCATCATCACCTACTGGGGACATCAGTTCGGTATTCGCGTGGAAGCAGATATCCGGCGGGATCTTTACGTGCATTTTCAGGAGCTGGACTTTGACTTCTTTGACAAGAACCGTACCGGCAAGCTGATGAACCGGCTGACCGGAGATCTTTTTGAGATCACCGAGCTGGCGCACCATGGTCCGGAGGATCTGCTGATCTCGATGATCACCATCATCGGCGCGCTGATTGTCATGTTTTGTGTGGAATGGCGGCTGGCGCTCGTGGTGCTGGTCATCGTTCCGGTCTTTGTGTGCATCGTTATTTTTTGCCGCAATGACATGATGCAGTCCTCGGTACAGGTCAAGGAAAAGATGGCGGGCATTAACGCGGACATCGAATCGACCTTGTCCGGCATGAAAACCTCTAAGGCTTTTGACAACCAGCAGCTCGATTTTGAGCGGTTTGACCGCTCCAACGAGATGTACAAGGGCTCCAAGACCGGATACTACAAGGCGATGGGGCGCTTCAACGCATCGCTGGAATTCTTTATCTGCTTCCTGCAGATCGCGGTCATCACAGCCGGTGGCTGGCTCATCATGCGCGGCAGTATGACCTATATCGACCTGATCACATTCACGTTGTACATCACGACCTTCGTGACACCGGTGCGCAAGCTGGCGACGCTCGCGGAGATCTTTACCAACGGACTCGCAGGACTCAAACGCTTCGTCGAAGTCATGCGCATCGCGCCGAGTATCAAAGAGGCGGAGGACGCGCTGCCGCTGACCGATGTGAAGGGAGAAATCGTCTTGGATCATGTGGTATTCGGCTACAAAAAGGATATCGACGTGCTGCATGATATTTCCCTGACGGTTCATGCCGGAGAAAGCATCGCGGTGGTCGGTCATTCCGGCGGCGGCAAGAGTACGCTCTGCCAGCTGCTTCCGCGGTTTTACGATGTCGAGAGCGGCAGCATTCTGATCGACGGGCACGATATCCGGCATGTGACCAAGCGCTCGCTGCGCACCAATATCGGGATCGTGCAGCAGGACGTGTTCCTGTTTGCGGATACCATTTATGAAAACATTCGCTACGGCAGACCGGATGCCGCCTATGAAGAAGTCATCGCGGCTGCCAAAAAAGCAGAGATCTATGACGATATCATGAAAATGCCGGAGGGATTTGATACCTATGTCGGAGAGCGCGGGGCGCTGCTTTCCGGCGGACAGAAGCAGCGCATTTCGATCGCGCGGATCTTCCTCAAAAATCCGCCGATTTTGATCTTGGACGAGGCAACCTCCGCGCTCGACAGCGTGACCGAGGCGCATATCCAAAAAGCCTTCGATGAGCTGTCTGTGGGGCGTACCACGCTGATCATCGCACATCGGCTGGCGACGATACAAGGGGCTGACCGCATTGTCGTCATCGAGAACGGCAAAATCGAGGAGGAAGGCACGCAGGCGGAGCTTTTGGCTCGCGGCGGCATGTATGCCAAGCTATATCAAGCACAGATGCGCTGAATACCGGCGATGACAGGGGATCACAGGCAAAGGATCGGCGGCGCATCAAAATCTGAGAGAAAAGGAGGAGCCGCACGATGGAACCAAAAAACGACGAAATGCTGTATCGCAGCTTCTTGCGCGGTGACGATGACGGGCTGCAGATACTGATGGAACGCTACGGCAACAGTCTGACCCTGTACATCGATGGCTACCTCCACGATATCCACGAGGCAGAAGATCTGATGATCGAAGCCTTTGCCTATTTTGTTGCCAAAAAACCGCATATCCGCGACGACGGATTTCGTGCCTATCTTTATAAGTCGGCGCGGCATCTTGCGCTTCGCTGCCTGCAAAAAAAGCGGAGGCAGCGGATCTTCAGCTTCGAGGAGCTGGAGCAGGAGCCGGAGAGCGAAGTGCTGATCGAAACGCTTGTGCAGACGGATGAGCGGAGCCGCATGCTGCACCTTTGCATGGAGGAACTCCACCCGGCCTACCGGGAGGCACTGTATCTGGTCTATTTTGAAGGTATGCGGCATGCGGAGGCGGCTGCGGTCATGCGTAAGAGCGAAAAGCAGATCGCGGACCTTGTTTATCGCGGTAAGGCTTCTCTGCGCAAAGCTTTGGAAAAGGAGGGCATCACCGCATGGTACATCTGATCGAATTCTGGGATTATCTCGTGCAGTTTTTGGTCTGCACTGCGGGCTTCATCGGGGCGGCAAGGCAGTTCTTGAAAAGCCGCAGGCAGCCCTATGTTTTGCTGGCATGTTTTTTTTGGACCTACGCACTGGGGACCTTGTACTGGACGCTGCATCTCCTGCTTCTGGACGCGACGCCGCAGGTGTTCTATGTATCGGAGCTGGGCTGGATCGCGAGCTATATCTTCCTGCTGACGATGGAGATGACCCTGCCTTCTGCAGAAGAACTGCGCTTTCGGACGAAATTATCGTGGCTGGCGCCTGCTATCGCTGTGCCGCAGTTTATTCTTTATATTACTTACGGTGATGTCTTTTTCAATGTGCTGATGTGTACGGGCACCATGGCGGCGGCATGGCTTTCGATCCGCGGGCTTGTTTTTGCGCGGCGCTGCGGAGACAGCGCGGCTGAGACCGAAACGTGCAGGCTGCGCGCCTTTCATATCAATGTGCTGTGCTTCACTGCGCTCGAATACGCCCTTTGGACGAGCTCCTGCTTCTGGGTGAGCGACGATCTGTGCAATCCGTATTTCTGGTTTGATTTTATGCTGTCGGGCGTGATCTTTGCCATGCTGCCGGCAACAAGAAAGGCGGTGCGGACATGACCTATATCGAAAATGTCTTTGTATGTATCGCAGCACCGCTGTTTATCACCATGCTGTGCGTCGGACGCAGATACCACGCAGCCTTTGCACTCTGCTTTGCCGGTATGTTCGTGTGCCTGCTGTCAGCCTATCTCAATACATTCTTTACACTTTACTATCAGGCGGATACTATGAATGCGACCACGCAGATCGCGCCGGTCGTCGAAGAGATCATGAAGCTGTTGCCGCTGCTGTTTTTCCTGATTGTTTTTGAACCGGAGCTGCAGCGTTTCCGACTGGCAGTCCTGCTGGTCGCAGCCAGCTTCGCGACCTTTGAGAATATCTGTTATCTCGCCGAAAACGGCGCAGGGCAGATTTTGTTCCTGCTGATCCGCGGCTTTGGTACGGGTGCGATGCATGTTGCCTGCGGCAGCGTCTATGCCGAGGGGCTGCGCTATGTCTGGCACGATCGCCTGCTGCGCAATGTCTGTATACCGGGTCTGCTTTGTGTGAGCATCATCTACCATGCGATCTATAATCTGCTGGTCAGCGTCGGAGGCAGCGTGCAGGTCATCGGCTACTGCATTCCGCTGCTGACGATGATGGGCGGATTCACGCTGCATCATGCTGTGCGCGGCAGGCAGCAGCGAAATTAACCGCTTTTTGTCAAAAAAACTGACCGAAAGCGTGCCTGCGCGTGAAGCCGAAACGAAGCGGAATCGAGAGGCGTGGGACAAAAAAATATAATGTACGCACAAAAAAACATAAAAAGAAGTGCGTACTTTTTTTGTTTTTTGTCCCTATAGGAGTAATAGGGGATTTTTTAAGGCAGTGATCAGCTGCAGGAGGGTAGGATATGTACGATACAAATGAGCGCGTAGCGCAGGTCAAGGAGCGTGCGGCACGCATAAAGCAAAAAAAGGAAAAGCGTATGATACGCGGACTGTCGACCTTATGTCTGGCGCTTTGCTGCTGTCTGGTCGGCATTCTGGGTGAGGTCAGCGGCGGCTTTGGCAGCGCGGTAGCGGTGCAGGGTCTGAACGGTGCGACGCTTCTGTCGGAACGCACCGGCGGTTATGTGCTGGTGGCAGTCGTATCTTTCGTGACAGCAGTTGTCTTTACCCTGCTTTGCGTGAAGCTGCGCGAGCGCAATCGCAGGCAGTGATGCAGGCGGCGGCTGACAAAGCTGAAGCAATGCCAATACGCCTGCCGCGTGGATAGCAAGACGAAAAAGACAGGAGGCAGACCTTCGGCGCGTGACGCTTTGTGATGCGGGCGCGAGTGAAGAGGTCGTCATAAATAAGGTGACTTGCAATAATACGTTCATCATGTAAAAATTAATTCACCATGCATGTAAGACAAAGTTTGTTTTTGAAGGGCTCATCAAACGAAAATAACGAATACTATTGACGATATCACGGTTAACCGATATAATCATAGTAACAGGAGGCGAGGTATCGTGACAGTAAGCGAATTGATGAACGAGAAAAAAATAACAAAATATCGGCTGTCAAAGGACAGCGGCGTTCCGTATACGACCGTGAATGATATCTGCAGCGGCAAGGCACAGCTCAAAAAATGCTCCGCCGAAACGGTTTACCGAATTTCAAAAACATTGGGCGTTACGATGGAAAGCCTGATAGAATCCTGCTTTGATAGGTGCAGCGACTTTGAGTTGTTCAAAAGCAATACCTGCCACAGGCTGAAAGACCTCGGGGATATTCCGTTTATGATTGAATTGCTTGAAAAGGACGAAATTCGCAAGGACTATCAGAAAGGCTGGTATCGTGAAAGCTTGTATCTCCTTGCAATGCTCGACTATGTAAGCCGTGAAAATCATGTGCCGCTTTGCACGCAGTATGATGACCTGCGCAAACTCAAACTCCAAAGCACGCTTTTCCCGGCAGGTGTGCTGGCAATGTCGGAGGTTACAAACAATCCACAAATTAAAGAACAATCCATAAAAGAGGCGATTCCGGAGTTTATGCGATTCAATATCGTAGAAAGCGAGGTGCGGAATGTCATCTGACAATTTTACAAAAGAAAATCTGGACACCTATCTGAAAGAGCTTGCCAAAGAGTTCAGGCGGTTAAATGGTAGATCAATGCCGGCAGAAATCGTGTTGGTCGGCGGCGCCGCTATTTTGACCAATTACGGTTTTCGTGATATGACTACGGATATAGATGCGGTGATACACGCCGCATCGTCCATGAAAGACGCCATCAACCATGTCGGGGATAAATTTTATTTGCCGAACAGTTGGCTGAATGCCGACTTTATGCGCACAAGCTCTTATTCTCCGAAACTGGACGAATACTCGGTTTATTACAAAACGTTTTACGGCATCCTATCCGTCCGAACCGTGTCGGCGGAATATCTTATAGCCATGAAGCTTCGTTCGGGAAGAAAGTATAAAAATGACCTTTCCGATGTAATCGGTATCCTGGCAGAACATCAAAAGCGCGGCACACCGATCACGCTTGATAAGGTCAATACGGCAGTGAACAATCTTTATGGCAGTTGGGACGATTTCCCCGAAGATTCAAAACCGTTTATCGAGGGTGCGCTTAAAACGGATGATTTGGATGAGGTTTATACTTCGATCAAAAAGGATGAAATCGAGTCAAAGGATATTTTAATCGGCTTTGAAAAGGAGTATCCAACGGTCGCAAAGGAATCGAATATAGAGGATATCCTAAAATCACTGAAAGAAAAACAGAAGAAATAATTTGCAAAAGGGTTGCCACCGGCAGCCCTTTTGCTGTATGACGGGCATGCCGTTCGTCTGTGGTGAAAGTCCACAAGGGGCGCAGTTGCCAGCGAACCCGAAAGCGACTTGCAAGGTTCACATCGTGAGGTGTGGGCGAGAAGAAGCAATAGCAAAATCGTAGCCTGACGAACAGAAACCTAATAATAAGGCTTGTATAGCGGATAAGTGGGCAGCATGCCACGAAATCCAAAAGGTAACCGTAACCTATGCAGGTAGATTAGGCAGGTAGACGAGGAAAGATCAGCGGCTTATCCCGTGAGACCTCATGGGGGGGAAAAAAGCCCTAGTAACAACGAACCATGAGGGGTCAGCAGAAGCCATAGTAGTGAGGAAGTCTCTGTAATGGAGACAGAGCGAAGGGCTGAACAATTCAAAAGTCGATAGGACTTAGGAATGTAAGTGCATAGGCATGACGAGAACCGAAGTACCAAAGTCGTAACGGAAGGAACGGTTCACAGGAGGTAAGGCTCATATGCACGAAAGCAGAGTAAGAAATGGAGACAAATCATGACAGAACTAATGGAGAAAATCTTATCCAGAGAAAACATGATGCAAGCCTACAAAAAGGTGAAAGCCAAAAATGGGGCAAGCGGAGTGGACGGAATCGGAACGGAAGAAATTCGAGAGTATCTGATAGAGAACTGGGAAGAGATTCGAGAGAAAATCAAGAAACGGAAGTACAAACCACAGCCTGTTTTAAGAGTGGAGATACCGAAGCCAAACGGGGGAACAAGAAACCTCGGCATACCGAGCGTGGTAGACCGCATCATTGAGCAGGCAATTGTGCAAGTGATTACGCCGATAGTAGAACCGTACTTTAGTGAGTACAGCTATGGCTTTCGACCGAAGAGGAGTGCACAGCAGGCAGTACTGAAATTGCTTGAGTATTTCAATGATGGATACCTGTATGTGGTAGACATCGACCTCGAAAAGTTCTTTGATAATGTACCACAGGACAAACTCATGACCTTAGTGGGAAAAATCATACAAGACCCGGATACCGAATCGCTGATAGCAAAATATTTAAAAGCAGGCGTCATGGTAAAAGGAAAGTATGAAGAGACCACAAAAGGAACGCCGCAAGGCGGAATTATTTCCCCACTATTGGCAAATGTGGTGCTGAATGAACTTGACCATTGGATAGAAAGCCAATGGCAGTGCAACCCGGTAACGGAAAACTACGCTTACAGAGAAAATGCGGCAGGCTGTCCGATACAAAGCCATGCGTACCGGGCAATGCGGAATACACGGCTGAAAGAAATGTATATCGTGAGATATGCAGACGATTTTCGGATTCTCTGTAGAACAAGGGAACAGGCAGACCGGACGCTGATTGCGGTCACGCAATGGCTGAAAGAACGCCTGCGCCTTGATGTTTCACCGGAGAAAACGAGAGTTGTTGACGTCGGACGGAGCTATTCTGAATTTCTCGGATTCAAAATCCGACTACGTAAAAAGGGGAAAAAGTACGTCGTTCAATCGCACATGTGCGATAAAGCATGCAAAAAGGTTAAAGCCAGCCTGACTAAACAAGTCGGAAATATCAAATTTCCCAGAAAAGGACGTGGAGAAGCCGGGGAAGTACGGCTGTTCAACTCCATGGTTATGGGAATCCAGAATTACTACCAGTTAGCCACTGACATCAGCATAGACTGCGGTGATATTGGCAGAACTGTTAATACAGTT
>UQMQ01000081.1 GCA_900542245.1 uncultured Eubacteriales bacterium | reverse complement strand
GAGCGCAATCGCAGGCAGTGATGCAGGCGGCGGCTGACAAAGCTGAAGCAATGCCAATACGCCTGCCGCGTGGATAGGAAAGCAGCTGCGCTGAAAAACAGGCAGAGCCGTCTAAAAACGTTTGCGCCCCTACAAAACAGCAGGAGCGGTTACCCACTCCTGCTGGATCATGAAAGCAATGCTTATAGTTTTTCAACATCTTCGACAGAAAGTCCGGTCGCCTTGACAATCTCATCTGCACCGACACCAAGTTTTTTCAGATTTTTCGCAATTTCGCGCTGCTTCTGTGCAGCGCCAATGGCTTCACCCTCACTGCGCCCCTCGGCATGTCCCTGCGCGAAACTTTCTCGTCCGCGCTCGTTCAGCATTTGTTCGAATGTCATATATTTTTTCCTCCACTCGCCGGAATTGAACTTCCTGACACGCGCATCGATCATACGCGTCAGTTCGGAAGCCTGACTCTTCTCCGGATCGTTCAAATACTCGTAGAAAGCGCTTAGCTTCTCCGGCACTTTTTTCGGAGAACAGGCTGTGTTCAAGATTATTTTATATGATAAATCTTCTATTGGCAAGCCTTTTTCAACATCCCACGAGCGGAAAAAATAGACAGCCTCGTCTCTGTCAAAAGGGTCGTAGGTACAGATGAAGATGATGTAACTCGGTTTGAGTTCTTCATAAGAATGTCCGTGTTCCAGGAAGTCCAGGTCGATATTCGCCTGATAATAGCGGGCACGTTTTCCGAGCGGTTTTTTCCCCGGCTGCATTTCAATATCCGCCCAAAGCTTTGAACTTTCAACGAAAGCGTCAAAACGCACGCCGTGCGCATTTGCTTCGAGCTTAAGGGTTTTCTGTGTTTCCATGTTCAGGGCTTCAAGCGCGTCGTTTTGCCCAAAGAAGTCATTACCTGTGCTGCTTTGACACATGTTTTCGCCTGCGTCTTCTTCAATTTCAGAGTTATCGACAAACGGATTCTCTGATTTCTTGATCCGAATCGCGCCGATTTCTTCGTTCGGCAAAATCATTTTTAAAATTTCACGACATATTTTCGGATTTCGCATGACGTTCATAAAAATGAAGTCGTTCGTGAACGGTCGCATAATTTGCGATGAAGGGGCAAAGCCCTCCGGTTCATAATCTTTTTCTTGCTGCATGAAAAAAATCCTTTCCAAGAGAATGCTCGCGCGACAGCTTAGCTCTTTCATATTAAAGGAATAACAGACTTGCCATGGCGGAAAGGGTGCTCGGCGCTTTCGAGGAAGGCAGCGCGTTGACGCGTGCGTGCGAAACGCGCCGAACACATACAGAATCTGCAAGATAAGAATAGCATAATATAGAAATAAATACAAGCCATATGTTGGAATTTTTAGATAAAAAAATTTCGACAAAATTCGACAAAGGAGGGCGAGACGGGGTGAACGAAAAAATTCTGCGTCTGGGACATATAACAGCAAAAAGACCTTTTCCAAAAGGTCTTTTTGTGTTAAAATAAATAGGATAATAATATAGAGATCAGGTTTGCGGGAGGTAAGGATGGAACCGATTTATAAAAGAGTGCTGCTCAAGATCAGCGGTGAGGCGCTTGCGGGCAGTGACCATTTTGGCATCAGTGAAGAAATGACGCGCAAGGTCGCCAAGGAGGTCAAGCAGATCCACGAGCTGGGCGTGGAGATCGCCATTGTCGTCGGGGGCGGCAACTTCTGGCGCGGACGTACGAGCAAGGACATGGACCGGGCTACGGCAGACTATATGGGCATGCTGGCGACGGTCATGAATTCCCTGGCGCTGCAGGACGCGTTTCTGGCACTCGGGGTTCCGGCGAAGGTACAGACGGCAATCGAAATGAAAGAGGTCGCGGAGCCGTATGCAAGGCGCAGAGCGCTGAGTCATCTGGAACACGGCGACATCGTGATCTTCGGTGCGGGCACCGGCAATCCTTTCTTCTCGACAGATACAGCGGCAGCGCTCCGGGCGGCGGAGATCGAAGCAGACGTGATTCTGCTCGCCAAGAATGTTGACGGTGTGTACGACAGCGACCCGGCAACGAATCCGCAGGCGGTACGGTTCGACGAACTGACGCATATGGAGGTGGTCGAAAAAGATCTCAAGGTCATGGATCTGACCGCAGCGACCCTTTGCAAGGACAACAACATCATGATCCACGTTTTCGCCATCGCAGAGGAAGGCAATGTGGTCAAGGCGATCGCAGGCGAAAAAATCGGAACGATCATCAAATAGAAACGAGAGAACGTAATCACAAGTGATATAGGAGGAAAACCCATGGAAAAGACAAAAAAGAATCTGGAAGAAAGAAGCAAAAAAACGATAGCCATTTTAAAAGAGGATCTGAATACGGTCAGAGCAGGCAGAGCGAATCCGGCGCTTTTGGACAAGGTCATGGTGGACTACTACGGTTCCCCGACGCCGCTGAAAAATCTGGCGAATATCTCTGTACCGGATCCGAGAACCCTGCTGATCGCGCCGTTTGATCCGAAGTCCATCGCGGAGATCGAGAAGGCGATCAATGTCGCAAACATCGGCATCAATCCGTCCAATGACGGCAAGGCAGTCAGACTGGTGATCCCGCAGGTCACAGAGGAACGCAGAAAGGAGCTGACCAAGACCGTTAAGAAGATGGGCGAGGACAGCAAGGTCGCGATCCGTAATCTCAGAAGAGAAGCCAATGACGAGATGAAGAAGCTCGAAAAGAATCACGAAATCACCGAGGACGAACTCAAAAAGGCACTGGACGATATCCAGAAGGCAACTGATAAGACGACGAAGGAGATCGACGATATCATCGCTGCCAAGGACAAGGAAATCATGGAAGTATAGGCTCATTTCCGGACAGAATAACAGCATAGAAAAAGAGATAGTGTGGCTGCCGTCGGGAGCCACACTGTTTGTAGGAGAGACAATGAATGAAGCAGTGAAGATGCCGCAGCACGTTGCCATCATCATGGACGGCAACGGGCGCTGGGCAGCGCAGCACAAGGTCAGCAGACTGCAGGGGCATAACCGCGGCATGCTGGTGATGAAGGAGATCATCAAAAAGGCCGATGTGATGGGGATCCGCCACCTGACAGTCTACGCGTTTTCGACAGAAAACTGGAAACGCTCGCAGGAGGAGGTCGGCGGGATTTTTAATCTTTTGGTCAAATTTGTCGGCAGTGAACTGGCGGAGCTGGACCAAAACAATGTCAAGGTACACATCTTAGGCGACTATACCAAGGTGCCGGATGCGGCAGTCAGGAGTATCGAAAAAGCACTGCAGACTACGTCGAGCAATACAGGTCTGCAGTTTCATATCGCCTTAAATTACGGCAGCCGGGCGGAGATGACCCGCGGCGTGCGAAAGCTCTGCGCGGCGGTGCGAAGCGGTACGCTCGCGCCGGAGGACATCGACGAAAAAGTAATTTCGGAGAGCCTCTATACGGGTGCGGAGAACGGCAATGTGCCGGACCCGGATCTGATTATCCGTACAAGTGGGGAACAACGGCTCTCTAATTTCCTGCTTTGGCAGGCGGCATACAGCGAGTTTATGTTTACGGACACGCTGTGGCCGGACTTCACGCCGGAGGAATTCGAGAAGATGATAACGGAATTTACACATAGAGATCGCAGATTTGGCGGAAGATAAAGGGGAGGTTACGAATGAAAACAAGAATTATTTCGGCATGTGTGATGCTGCCGCTTTTGATTTTGGTCTATCTGGGCGGGTATCCGCTGATGGCAGCGGCTTTCCTGGTCGGCGCGATCGGCCTGCATGAATTTTACCATGGATTTGAAGCCGCCGGAACGAAACCCTGCATGGCGATCGGCTATACGGCGCTGGTCGCGCTGTATGCGCTGAATCTGGCGTTTCCGTCAGATCTGCGCTTTGTGATGGTATGGATCGTGCTGGTCGTGATGGCCTCGATGATCTACGGCTTCAATGTAGAGGAACGAAAGCTGCAGGATATGACAGCGACCCTGCTGGGTGTGTTATATGTTGTATTCTTTTCTTTCCATATCGTGCTGATCGATCAGACTGCGGACAGCGACCTGATCTGGCTGGTATTTTTGGCGGCATTCGGCACAGATATCATGGCGTACTTCGTGGGCATGGCGATCGGCAAGCATAAGCTCTGCCCGCATCTGAGCCCGAAAAAGAGCAAGGAGGGTGCAGTCGGCGGCGTACTCGGCAGTGTGCTGTTTTGCGGTATCTTCGCGTATTTCGTGAAGCCGGATATGCTCGCGGAGTGCATGGTGATCGCGGTGGTCGGCAGCGTGGTTGCGCAGTTTGGCGATTTGGCTGCGTCGGCGTTCAAACGCCAGATGGGCATCAAGGACTACGGCAATCTGATTCCGGGGCATGGCGGCATTCTGGACCGCTTCGACAGCGTGCTGTTTACCGCGCCGATGATTTACTACTGCATTTTGTTCGTCAATGAAATGTAAAGCATCGAAAGCGCGGCGCATAAGCGGCGGCGCGGCAGTTCGCGCGGTGCAAAGCAGAATTTAGAACTGAGGACATGATAGCATGAGGAAAAAAAAGATCACGATTCTAGGCAGTACCGGATCGATCGGTACGCAGACTTTAGAGGTCATTGCTGCCAATCCCGATCGATTTTGTGTGACAGCGCTGACCTGCGGCAGGAATATCGCGCTTTTGGCGAAGCAGATCGCGGCGTTTTGTCCGCAGCTTGCGGTTACCGAGCGGAGAGAGGACGCGCTCGCGCTCGCGGCGCAGTTTCCGCAGGTCACGTTCCTGCATGGCAGGGAGGGCTTGATCGCGGCGGCGACCGCGGACTGTGACATGGTGATGAACGCGTTGATGGGAATGCGCGGGCTGGAACCGACCTATCACGCGATTTTGGCAGGCAAGGATATTGCACTCGCCAACAAGGAGACGCTGGTGGCGGGCGGGCAGCTGATCATGGAGGCTGCAGCCAAAAGCGGCGTGCAGCTGCTGCCGGTGGACAGCGAGCACAGCGCGATTTTTCAATGCCTGGAGGGCAATCGGAACCGTCCGATTAAAAAAATACTCTTGACAGCGAGCGGCGGTCCGTTTCGCGGATTTTCGCGGGAGCAGCTTGCGCATGTGACGCTGGCGCAGGCGCTGCGCCATCCGAACTGGCACATGGGCGCGAAGATCACGATCGATTCGGCGACCATGATGAACAAAGGTCTGGAGGTCATCGAGGCGAGGTGGCTGTTCGATGTGCCGGCAGATCAGATCCAGGTGCTGGTGCATCCGCAGAGCATTTTGCACTCGGCGGTGGAGTTTGCGGACAATTCTGTGATTGGTCAGATGGGCGTGCCGGATATGCGGATTCCGATCAGTCTGGCATTGGGTTATCCGGAGCGGCTTGCGAATCCGGATGCGCCGCTGGATTTTTTCGGCGCGGGCAGTTGTTTGACCTTTGCGCAGCCGGACATGGATACCTTCCGCTGTCTTGCGCTGGCTTATGATGCGATACAGACGGGTGGCAGCTGTCCGCTGGTGCTGAACGCAGCCAACGAAGTGCTGGTGGATGCCTTTTTGCATGAAGCTGTCAGATTTACGGATATTCCGCAAAAGCTGGAGCAGCTTCTATCGCGGCATACGCCGACATATCATTTAGATTTAGAGGGGATTTTGGAGCTTGACCGCCAGACGCGTGCCAGGACGCGAGAGCTTCTGTGAGCATGGACTGCGGCTGCGGCGGGAATCGGCGTCTGCAGTGCGGCGTGGATCGTGCACAGAAGGGTGTGCGCAGGGCTTGACGGCAAGGAAATGAGAAAAAGAATGGAGACTGGAATATGAAAACAGCAATTTTGACGATTGTGCTGTTCTGCATTATGATTTTTCCGCATGAGCTGGGGCATTTTCTGGCGGCGAAAAAGATGGGCGTGCAGGTCAATGAATTCGCGTTCGGCATGGGGCCGACAATCTGGAAGAAACAGCGGGGCGAAACGCTGCACAGCATTCGTCTGTTTCCGATCGGCGGCTTTTGCGCCATGGAGGGCGAGGACGAAGATTCGGATAATCCGCGCGCGTTCGGGCGCAAGAAGCCCTGGCAGAGGATCGTGATCTTAGCGGCGGGTTCGTTTATGAATCTGGTCTGCGCGCTGGTCATTTCGTGGGTGCTGGTCGGTATGATGGGCTTTACGACCACGACGATCGGCGAGGTCGCTGCGGATAGTCCGGCGATGCAGGCAGGTCTTGCGGCAGGGGACAAGATCGTGCGTATCGATGAGACAGAGATCAAGACGTGGAATGATGTCAGCGCGGCAATCGCGGCAGCTGAGGGCAAGCCGCTGTCGTTTACGGTGCAGTCCGATGGGGAGGCGCGTGATTTGACGATCACACCGCAGCTGATGCGCACGCAGGACGCGAACGGACAGGAAATGCAGTATTACGCAGTCGGCATCACCTGCAGGATCAGTCACAATCCGCTGAAAGCGATAACGGCGGGTACACAGGCGACTTGGAACATGATGAAAAGTATGTTTACGGCGCTTGGAGATCTGGCGTCCGGCAGAGCCGATGCGGATGATCTTTCGGGTCCGGTCGGCATGGTGCAGATGGTCAGCAGAACGAGTGAATACGGCTGGTCGTATTACGGATTTTTGACCATTCTGATCTGTTTGAATCTGGCGGTCATCAATATGCTGCCGCTGCCGGCACTGGATGGCGGGCGCATCATTTTCGTGCTGTTTACGATGATTACAGGCAGGAAGGTCAGCGAAAGGGTCGAGGGTACGGTGCATATCATCGGGCTGGTGCTGCTGATGGGACTGATGATTTATGTGACGAAAAACGATATTTTCCGCCTGATCGGCTAGGCGCGCGGGACGAGAGACAGAAGCCGGGAATCGGAGAAGCTGACTGAAAAAGGAATCGAAGGAGGCGCATATGACGCAGATGAAAAGAAACGAAACGAGACAGGTGCGGTGCGGCGATGTGCTGATCGGCGGCGGCGCGCCGGTCAGTATCCAGTCGATGACCAATGTGGATTCCCGCGATGCGCATGCGTTGACGGAGCAGATTGCGCGGCTTGCGGACGCGGGCTGCCAGATCGTCAGAATTTCCGTACCGGACGCGGAAGCCGCGGAGGTCTTTGGCAGGGTGAAACGGAAATTCGCGCATGTGCCGCTGGTTGCGGACATTCACTTTGACTATCGGATGGCGCTCGAAGCGATCCGGCAGGGCGCGGATAAGATTCGCATCAATCCGGGCAATATCGGCGATGCGGCACGCGTGCGCGCGGTGGTGCAGGCAGCGAAGGAGCGGGAGATTCCGATTCGCGTGGGCGTCAATTCCGGTTCTCTCGAAAAGCCGATTTTAACAAAATACGGCGGCGTGACCGCCGCGGCTTTGGCAGAGAGTGCCCTATACAATCTGAAGCTGATCGAGGACCTTGGCTATGACAGACTCGTGGTTTCTCTGAAATCCTCAGATGTGGCAATGAACTATGAAGCCCATCAGCTTTTGGCTGCGCAGACGGACGTACCGGTACACATCGGCATTACTGAGGCGGGTACGCCGCATCGCGGCAAGCTGAAATCAGCAATCGGCATCGGCTCGCTGCTGCTCTCCGGTATCGGGGATACGATGCGGGTTTCGCTGACGGCAGACCCGGTGGAGGAGGTATTCTTTGCGGGGGAGATTCTGCGCACCTTGGGTCTGCGTGCATCTTCCATCGATTTGGTGTCCTGTCCGACCTGCGGCAGAACCAGGATTGACTTGGAGGCGCTGGCCCATGCAGTCGAGGCGCGGCTTGCACCGCTGGAGGAGGCTTTACGCGCCAAGGGTCACCCGTCGATCAAGGTGGCAGTCATGGGCTGCGCGGTCAACGGACCGGGCGAGGCGAAGGAGGCGGACTTCGGCGTGGCCGGGGGCGACGGCAAGGGTCTGCTGTTTGCGCATGGAGAAATCGTCAAAACGGCTGTGCCGGAGGCGGCGCTGGCGGATGAATTGTTAGCATTGATACAAGAGAGAATTTTTTCGGCATGAGACAACTGATTGAAGATGCGCTGAGCTGGGACGAGCTTGGCGAGGTACATAGAGGTGAATATCAATTTGAGATCGGCAAGGGGATGCTGCACCGCGAGGCGGGCAGGCTGACGCTGCCGATCACTTGCAATTTCGTGATGCCGTTCGCGGACTGCGAAAAGGTCAAAGCGGTGATTTTGCACAAGCTCGACATGCTCAAGGAGGTCGAGCTGGATTTTTCGTACCGCGATTTTGTGATGTCCGCGGAGGAGGCAGCCAGACTGTATGTCCCGCATATGGTGCGGATTCTCAACGGCTCGTATTTGGCAATTACCAAGGCAATTGTCGAAAACCGCGTCGGCGTCAGAGACGGACGTCTTTTTTGTCCGGTGCTCGGCAAGGTCGCAGCGGCGCAGCTCAATGAGAAGGTCGCGCAGAAGTTCCGCGAGATGCTTAAGGACACTTTTGGTTTTGACATGGAAATTGTCTTTGAAAATGACGAGGTGCTGCTGGAGGAAAGCTTGCGCGCGTTCCGCGAGAGCGAGGCGAAGGATATCGAGCGCTCGATGCAGGAGTATCGGGAAGTGCTCAAGACGCGGGCGAAGGAAAGACCGCAGACGGCAGACAGCGGCGCAAGCGGCGGCAACGGCGGCGGCGGCAACGGCGGCGGCTTTGGCGGCAAAGGACAGGGCGGCGGCTGGAAACGCAAGGAAAAGGAGCTGCCTGCCGAGGGCAACCGCATCATGGGGCGCGGCATTCCGGGCGGGAAGACGGCGGCGCTGCGGGAGATTGCACCGGAGCTGGGTACGGTCGTGCTGGAGGGTGTGCTGTTCCGCAAGTCGGAGCGCGTCATCAAAAGCGGGAATTATCTCGTCTCGCTGCTGATCACTGACAACAAGACGACGATCTGCGCCAAGGCGTTCGTCAGCGAGAATAAATGGAAGGAAATCGACGAACTGCTCAAACCCGGTGACGGGGTCAAGCTGCGCGGCGAGGTGCAGTGGGATACCTTTGAGAATATGAATACGGTCATGTTCAAGGACCTCGAAAAGACCGACCGCGCAATCGACCGCGAGGATACCTGGGAGAACGGCAGGCGTGTCGAACTGCATATCCACTCCAAGATGAGCCAGATGGATGGCTTCAACGAAGCCAAGGACATCGTGGCGATGGCAGCCAAGTGGGGACAGCCGGCGGTCGCGGTGACCGATCATGGCGTGGTGCAGGCGTTCCCGGACTGCGCGGCGGAGGCAAAAAAGCAAGGCGAAAAAGGCCGCGAGATCAAGGTCATCTACGGCATGGAGGGCTATGTGTTCGACGACGCGGACTGCGTGCAGGAGGACGGCAGCATTGATTACAAGAGCAAGCCGACCCATCACATCATCATTCTGGCAAAGACGCAGGAGGGGCTGAAGAATATTTATAAGCTGGTTTCCTATTCGCACTTGGATTACTATTACAAAAAGCCGCGGCTGCCATGGTCTGTCATTGAGGCGAATCGCGAGGGACTGATCATCGGCTCGGCATGCAGTGCGGGCGAAGTGTTTTCTTCGATGGTCAAGCATGTGACCTATCAGAAGCGGACGCATACCGAAAGGATCATGGAGCAGAAATCTGCGGAGGAGCAGGCGCGTATCGCCTCCCGCTATGACTATCTGGAAATTCAGCCTGTCATCAACAACCGCTTCATGTTCGGAGAGGAGTTTTATCTGGACGGCAGACGCATTGAGACCGAGGACGATATCCGCGAGATCAACAGGCGGATTGTGGCACTGGCGGACAAGCTCGGCAAGCGGGTCGTGGCGACGACGGATTCACACTATACGGAACCGGATGACGCGATCTACCGCAATATCGTGATGGCGGGCATGGGCTTCGAAGACGCGGAGAGCGGCGAGGGTCTGTATATGAAAACGACCAATGAGATGATGGAAGAGTTTTCGTACCTCGGCGCGCGCGCGCAGGAGATCGTCGTGGACAATACGAATTACATCGCGAGTCTGATCGACGGCGATATCCGTCCGGTACCCGCGGGCAAGTTTCCGCCGAAGATCGAGGGCGCGAAGGAAACCCTGCGCAAGACCTGTATGGAACGCGCACACGCGCAGTACGGCGATCCGCTGCCGAAGGAGATCGAGGATCGGCTGGATATCGAGCTGAATTCGATCATCAACAATGGCTACGCGGTCATGTACGTCAGCGCACAGATGCTGGTAAACAAGTCATTGGAGGACGGGTATCTGGTCGGCTCGCGTGGTTCGGTCGGCTCATCGTTCGCGGCGACGATGGCGGGCATTACGGAGGTCAATCCCCTTGACCCGCATTATCTTTGTCCAAACTGCAAAAAGATCATCTGGGGTGATATGCAGAAGTACGACTGCGGCGTAGATATGCCGCCGCTGGACTGTCCGGACTGCGGTACGCCGATGAAGCGGGATGGCTATACGATCCCGTTCGCGACCTTTCTTGGGTTCAAGGGCAATAAGGAGCCGGATATCGACTTGAACTTTGCGGGGGAATATCAGCCGGTGGCTCACCGCTATGTCGGGACTATTTTCGGTGAAAAAAACGTGTTTAAGGCGGGAAC
>UQMQ01000080.1 GCA_900542245.1 uncultured Eubacteriales bacterium | reverse complement strand
GACTTTCTGCGAAAACACAGCCGGGAGGTGACAGGCATGCTTTTCAACGAAATTACAGTAGAAGAATTTGCGGAGATTCGCGCCCGCGAAGCCTACGAGGACGGCGAGAAATCCGGAGAAAAAATCGGTTTTGTGAAAGGCGAGAAATCCGGCTTCACGAAAGGCGAAACTGTCGGACTTACGAAAGGTCGTAGCGAAGGCGCGGCGCAGGAAAAACGAGAGATCGCGCGAAACCTCGTGCGGCTTGGATTAGACCTCGCACAGATTCGCCAAGCAACCGGACTGACACCGGAGGAAATCGAAAAGCTATAGCGTGCATGCTTTGACAATTACCCAATACGCACGCGACAAACGAAATCTCAAAGCAAAAGCATCGGAAGCCCGGTGCTTTTATTGTTTAGAGACAGCAACCGCCGCGAGCAGAACCGCAGCATCGTACAGCACCACCACAGAGAACACGACCGCGGCAGAAAGCTGCATCAGCGACACCGACATGGCAAAAGAAATGAGGTCCTACACGAAGCACAACATCCTCGTACAAGCAGCACAAGCTATGCTCGCACAAGTAAACCAGTTGCCACGAGGCATACTGTAATTACGCCAGTCAGACAATCACTTCCAAGTTTGACAGCTATCACACCAGTAGTCAGACAAATAGTGCAACATGCGACAGCCACCAACATAGCATCAAGTGCAAAGCAATAAACGAAATCTTAAGACAAAGGGGCTGCCGCGTGGCTGATGAAATCCATCGACCACGCGACAGCCCCTCTCATCATCCTTATCTGACCTTCCCATATCCTTTCTGTCCGTCAGCGCTGCGCCGGATCAGATAGATACCGCCCGGCGCGATCTGCTTCCCCGATAATACGGCTTTCACCCGTTGGATATCATCCGTCCGGAGATACAGTCCGGTGCTGCAGGAACGGACAAGCTCGGTCGGCAGCTTTTTGAGCGTCGACGCGATGCCCGCCTCCTCCAGCATATCCTGGGCATATGCCGCCTTATAGAACGACGAAAACGAGATCACATATTCCTGATTCATTCCTTAACCTCCTTCGTTTTTAGTTCTTTCTGCAGGAGATATCCACGCGCGCATGAACAGCAAGCCTGCGGCGCGTCAAAAGCCGCGGTCTTGCTTTGCCTAATTCGCATGGATACCCGCACCTTATCGGTTCGTATGTAAGCCGCGCTTGCGACATCGCGCTATGGGATTTTGCAAAGCCGCAAACGATTCCGGGCAGGCGTCAGGAGATCGCGCGCAGGATCAATTCTTTGAAGGAGGCTTTGTCTACCGATTCTTCCGCGAGGAGGTCGTATGCGCCGACTTCCTTTCCGTCTTTCATCACATATAAGGTCCCGACCTTGCTGCCCGCAGCCAGCGGCAGCGGGACTTCCGCAGAGAGTTCGATTTTGGTGGTGATGCTGTCTTCCTTACCCTTTTGTACGAGGCAGGTCACTTTCTCCGCGCTGACGGCATTGATCTCCTGCGGTGTACCGCGCGCGACCTGCATCCGCGTCAGCACTGCGCCCTGCTCGGCGATACATTGACTGCCGAAGTTCGCAAAGCCGTAATCAAACAGCTTGGCGATCTGCGCGTTGCGGAGCTTGGAGGTCTCACAGCCCAGCGCGACCGCGATCAGATGTGTATCCTCACGCGTCGCCGAGGCGCTCAGGCAGTAGCCTGCTTCTGCTGTGAATCCGGTCTTGATGCCGTTGCAGCCCGGATATGCCTTGATCAGCTTGTTGGTATTGGTCAGTCCGAACTCCTTTTCCTTGCCCGGCAGTCCTACCGTGATCGTGCTCTGCCAAGTCGTAAACCACTTGTGCGTTTCCTCAAAGGCGTAGAGCTTGCGCGACATCACTGCTATATCATATGCGCTCGAATAGTGCCCTGCCACAGGCAGCCCGTTGGTATTGACAAAATGCGTGTCCCGCATGCCGAGCTCCGCAGCCCGTTCATTCATGCGCTCAACAAAGATTTCCTCGCTGCCCGCGACAAACTCGCTGAGCGCCACACAGCCGTCATTCGCGCTAGCCATCGCCACGCCCTCCATCAGCTCTGCGACTGTATGCGTCTCACCCGCTTCCATATACATCTGGCTGCCGCCCATTGATGCCGCCCGCTCTGAGATCGTGACAGAATCGTCCAACGTGATTTTACCGCTGTCCACCGCCTCCATGACCAGCAGCATCGTCATGACCTTGGTGACTGAGGCAAGCGGCAGTTCTTTATGCGCGTCCTGCTCAAATAACACTTCTCCGCTTTCCGCGTCGACCAGTACCGCACCCTTCGCTGCGACCTCAAACGCTGCTTTCGGCGCGCTTTCACCCGCAGGCGCATCCTTGACCGTCTCCACCTCGATCGGCTCCTGCGTCGGCAGCCGCTCCTTCAGCTTTGATACGCCGACAAACCCACAGAGGATCAAACTCACGCCTACCAGCGATGATACGATTCTTTTCCACATAAAAAGCCCCGCCCTTTCCCGTTTCGTGGTAAAGTATATGGGGCTTTTGTATGAAATATGCCTTCCACTCCGCAGAAGCTTGGATATATCGCAAAATTTACGGTTGCAATGAAGGGATAAAAAAAGCCGAACAATACATCGGTATCATTCGACTTTTTTGTAGCAATCAAACCCCCGGATTATTCCGCTTGTTTGTCAATATACTTTTTAATCTGCTCATACACATAGTTTGCATTCTCTATTTGCTCTTTTGTCTCGCTCTTGCTGGCAATAAACATATCATCATAGTCTGAAGCATTTCTGATTGTGAATGCAGATCCAATCATCTGCGATATTTCAACAGGCAATAGACCTTCTTTGATAAACAGTCTGCGAAACTCCGCGATCACACCACTGTGTTTTGATGAATCTACACGCTTTAACGCAAGTGCTGCTCTAATCGCATGAAAAATCGCATAATATGCACGATTGTTAGCGGCACGAAAATGTCCATCTGTAAATAGTTTCTGTGCGCTTTGCAGATCTTCCAGCGCTCTATCCAGTCTGTATCGCGCATAGTCCTTTTGCTGCTTGCTGTAATCAGGCAATTTTTACACCCTCCTTCTGAACAGTCTGGTAATAACTCGAAACCGGAAGGTAGGTCTGGTATACTTCGTAGCTTTGCAGCACAGGTGCTAAAACGACCTCGTACTCTAAATCCAAGGCATCAGCAATCGCAAATATTTTTTTCCTTTCGAAAGCAAGATTTTCTCTTGGTACACTTAAAAGCAGCAGGATATCGATGTCACTGTCTGTCTGAAAGTCCCCTCTTGCACAGGATCCATACAAAATCATCTGCTTTAATTTTTCTCCAAAAATCTTTTTTGCTTCTTCTGCAAAAAGCGCTGTGACTTTCTTAATTTTCTCCTCTGTCATCGCTTTTCATCCCCTTTGTTTCGGTTTTATTTCGTATAGCACAGATTTATGAACATTTTGAAATTTTTCTCATCTTCCTTTCTGTACGATTTTGCTTCCGGCATCGGATTGCCCGGGAAAATCCTACAAACCGATGATTTTTTTGATAAGCTGCGGGCGTTCCGGCTGTGCGGTACCGATGGTAAAGGCTTTTGCTGCCTCTTGTCTGCCGTTTTCGAGCTTCGCCGGGTCGTTGCCGTAGAAGGTCGCGAGGACGTCGCCCTGCTTGACGGCATCGCCGACTTTTTTGTGCAGATAGACGCCTGCCGCTAGGTCGATCTGATCCTCCTTGGTTGCTCTGCCCGCGCCGGTATGCTGCGACGCAAGCCCGATCGTTCTGGCTGCGATTTTCTGCACATAGCCATCCGTTTCAGCCAGCAGCTCCAGATGATGCGCAGCCTGCGGGAACAGCGTGTAATCGTCGACGACTGCCGGATTGCCGCCCTGCGCTTGGGCAAACTTGCGGAACTGCGCAAGTCCTTTGCCGCTTGCCAGCGCCTCTGCCGCCATGGCGTGTCCTTCCTCCGGCGTTTGCGCCTTGCCGCCGAGATAAACCATGATACCCGCCAGCCGCTCCGCAAGCTCGGTGATATCCCCCGGTCCCTTGCCCTTGAGGGTTTCGATTGCCTCGATGACCTCTAAACTGTTGCCAACCGCGCAGCCCAGCGGCTGTCCCATTTCGGTGATCGCTGCGACCGTACGTCTGCCCGCATCGTCGCCGATATCGACCATTAGATTAGCCAAAGTCTCCGCGTCCTGCTCGTTTTCCATAAACGCGCCGTCACCGACCTTGACATCGAGCACGATGGCATCGCTGCCTGCCGCCAGCTTCTTGCTCATGATCGACGAGGCGATCAGTCCGAAATTATCGACCGTCGCGGTCACGTCACGCAGCGCGTACAGCTTCTTATCTGCCGGTGTGATGTGCGCAGTCTGTCCGATGACCGCCATGCCGATCTTGCGCACCTGTGCGAGGAACGCTTCCGGCTCCAGACTGGTGCGGAAGCCCGGTATGGACTCCATCTTGTCCACCGTACCGCCGGTAAAGCCGAGTCCACGTCCGCTCATCTTGGCAATCGGGACCCCGCAGGCGGAAGCCAGCGGCGCGACAATCAGCGTTGTCTTATCGCCAACGCCGCCGGTCGAGTGTTTATCGACCTTGATACCCGGAATCGACGACAGATCCACCGTATCGCCGGAATATCGCATCGCGTCCGTCAGTTCGAAAGTTTCTCTGCGGGAAAGTCCGCGGAAAAAGATTGCCATCAAAAGCGCAGATGCCTGATAATCCGGAATGCGCCCCGCGACATAATCTGTGATAAAAAACTGAATTTCCTCCCGCGAGAGTTCTCCGCCCTCTCTTTTTTTATAAATGATATCGCTCATGTTGAACATGACAGGATCCCCTCCTTACCATCCGACGATCTGCTTCTTGAAACTGGTTCCCACGCCTGTAAACGGCACACGCAGCAATTCGCATATCGTCGCTCCGATGTCGCCGAAAGAGTCTCTGATGCCGATTTCCGCACCATATTTCAAGGTATGTCCCCACGTAATGATCGGGATATATTCTCTGGTGTGATCCGTCCCCGGCGCAGTCGGGTCATTGCCGTGGTCCGCGCAGATCATCAGCACATCATCATTGACCATCTCTTTCATGATCTCCGGCAGCCTTGCATCAAATTCCTCAATACACCTTGCATACCCCTCCGGGTCTCTGCGATGCCCATACTTTGCATCAAAATCGACCAGATTCGTAAAAATCAAGCCTTCAAAATCCTCCCGCATCGCCTCGATCGTCTTATCGATGCCGTCCATATTGCTCGTAGTGTGTACAGATTTCACAACACCTTTTCCGTTAAAGATATCATGGATCTTGCCGATCGCATAGACCATCTTTCCCGCATTTTTGATCATATCCAAAATGGTATCTCCCGGCGGTGTGACCGAGTAATCCTTACGGTCCGAGGTCCGTTCGCGCTTGCCCTCCGCATTGATGATATACGGGCGCGCGATGACTCTGCCGCAGGCCCAGTCGCCGACCAGCATCTTACGCGCGACTTCACAATAATGATACAGCGTATCCAGACCGAATTTATCGACATTCATCGCAATCTGGAACACACTGTCTGCGGAAGTATAGACGATCGGTTTGCCGGTCGCTTCATGCTCATCACCGAGCACTTCAATGATCTCTGTACCGGATGCCGGATAGTTGCCGAGACATTCCATGCCGATGGCTTTTTGGTATGCCTCCATGAAGTCCTGCGGGAAACCGTTTGGATAGGTCTTAAACGGTACATCGGTCGGCAGACCCGCTATTTCCCAATGCCCGGTGGTCGTGTCCTTGCCCTTGGAAGCTTCCGCGCATTTGCCGACATTTGCCTCCGGATCATAAATTGCCAGATCATGAAAGGAAACCTCCGGCATGTTGCCCCAGCCAATGCGCAGCAGATTCGGCATGTCTATCCTCCCACAATGCTGCCAAATGTGTCCGAACGTGTCCGCGCCCGCGTCGCCGTATTCCGCCGCGTCAGGCATCGCGCCGACGCCGAGACTGTCTGTTACGATCAAAATCACTTTTTTTCCCATGTGTATACCTCCTTTGGTTTTGCATCCAAATAATCTAAAGAAACAAGGCTGTAGCTCACGCCGTTGCGAACGCCCTGCATGCCGCGCCTAAAATTATCCTTACCGTGCAGATGCCCGTAAATACATTTTTTCACGCCGTAGCTTTCCAAAAGCTTCGTGAAGTCCGAGGCCTGATGCATCTCGTTTGTCGGCGGAAAATGCAGTACTGCGAGGAGCTCATCGGCGCCCTGTCGTTTCGCATCGTCTAAAGACATTTTGAGCCGTAGCACCTCCCTGTCATAGATCTTGCGGTCATGCGCACTAAACCCGTCCGTACCCGGGCAGTTCCAGCCGCGGCTGCCGCAGATCGCAAGACGCTTCACCGCGTACCGCGCCGGACTTTCGATATCACACACAGGGATGCCCTGCGCATCCGCATCGCCGACCGGACCTCGCACCTTTGCATTTGCAGGCACCTCCAGAAGCTGCGCATTACACTGCAGGAACTGCATCGTGCCGTCCGCATAAAGCTTGTTGAGCTTGTTGGCAGAAGTCCACCACAAATCATGATTGCCCTTAATGAAAATTTTCCTGCCCGGCAGCGCATGAATCCAGTCCAGATCTGCCATGACCTCATCCGGCTTCAATGCCCACGAAATATCGCCGCAAACGATGACGATATCATCTGCTGTCACCATTTCGTTCCAATTCTGATACAGTCTTTCTGTGTGACCGATCCAGCCCTCCCCAAAGATGTCCATCGGCTTTTCCAGACGTGGGTCCAGGGCTAAATGCAGATCACCAATCGCAAATATTTTCATACGTTTCTTTTCTTTCTGCTTTCCAATGGTCTCTGCGCGATTTCGCTCACCGCTTTCATGCCTCCGGCTCGGATAAGTCCGGCATATCCAAAAGCTGTCTGCTTTCGTCCTGCGGCAGGGCGGTCACGCCCTTCAGCTTGCGCACAATGCTTCTGGTACGCACACCGATCAGCTTATCCAGCTCCGCGTTGGCTTGATTGATGCGGTTCTGCGCGCTTTCCAGCACATTGCCGAACTTGTCGAACTCTGTCTTGACCGCACCGAGCACATTCCAGACCTCGCCGGAGCGCTTCTGGATCGCCAGCGTGCGGAAACCCATCTGCAGGCTGTTGAGCAGTGCTGCCATCGTGGTCGGACCCGCGATATTGACCTTGTAGTCGCGCTGCAGGGTTTCCAAAAGCCCTCTGCGCACAACCTCCGCGTACAGCCCCTCAAACGGCAGGAACATGATGCCGAAATCTGTCGTATACGGTGGTTCGATGTATTTATCGTGAATATCTCTGGCTTCGGATTTGATAATGCGTTCCAGATTTTTGGCAGCTTCCTCCACAGCCGCCGGATCGCCGAGCTCATAGGCATCCACCAGCTTGGCGTAGGCATCGCCCGGGAATTTGGCGTCGATTGGCAGCCAGACCGTTCCCTCGTCATCGCCCGGCAGCTTGACCGCGAATTCCACACGTTCGTTTCCGGTCGATTTGGTTCTGACGTTTTCCTCGTACTGCTCCGGTGTCAGAATCTGTTCGAGGATCGCGCCAAGCTGTACTTCACCGAGAATACCGCGCGCTTTGACGTTGGAGAGGACCTTCTTGAGATCACCCACCCCGGCTGCCAGATTCTGCATCTCGCCGAGACCCTTGTAGACCTGTTCGAGCCGCTCGCTGACCAGCTGGAAGGACTTACTGATGCGTTCCTCCAACGTCTTTTGGAGTTTTTCATCGACGGTCTGCCGCATCTGTTCGAGCTGCTTTTGGTTGTCCTCATTGAGCTGCCCGATCTTCTTCTCCATGGAGATACGGATATTCTCCAGCTTCTGCTCGTTTTCCACCGCCATATGGCTGAAGCGCGTGTTCAAATCAGCCAGCCGCTTGTCGAGGTTCTCCGCGCTGTCCTTTTGGTTGGTCGAAACCATTTCGCCGAAGGTCTGCATGCTCGCCTGCAGATTCGTCTGGATATTGGTCTGCATGTTTTGCAGCGCCTGCGCCGTTTCCTGCGCACTGCGGCGTGTTTCCTCGGTCTGCAGCGCCGCCAGCCGCTGCTGCTCTGCCTTGAGCGCGGCAATTTCCGTCTGCGCCGCGCCGTATTTTTGCAGCAGCAGAATCGACAGAATCAGTCCTGCTGCTGTCATCGCTGTTAAGATATATAATAAAACAATTTCCGTCATGTATTTCCTCTCAATTCCTAGTCGATATCCTCAATATCCGTGTAATCCTCGTCCGAACACTGCTCGAAGGTTTTTGTTTCCGGCTGCTTTGCTGCTTTTTTCGCAGCCCGGCTCTCTTTGCGGCTCGTCTGCTTCGCTTCGCGCGCCGCTGTTTCCGCCTCCACCCTGGCGCGCTTTTCGGCAAGCTCCGCCTTCTGCGCCGCATACTCCTTCGCGTATTCCGGGTCGAGGCTGGCTTTCAGCTCCTTGTAAGCATCCTCCAGCAGCGTCACGTCGCGCATCGCGGAGTTGAGGATCGCCTGCAGCGCCGTAAAAATCTCCCGCAGCTCCTCAGTCGTCACGCGTTTACGCTGTGCCCGCCGATTCTGGAAATCATAGAACTTGACGTTCCGCTCGCAAAGCGTGACGAAAGTTTTGCGGCTCTGCGCAAACTTTGCTTTGAGGTCCAGCGCCAGCGCATCCTCCGCCGGTACCGCGATCTCGTCCATCGACAGCGCCTCGGCCGCTTCCCGATGCCGATCGAACCGCTGCATATAATTGTCAAAGTTCTTTTTCTGGAATGGCTTGAATTTTTTCAGATATTCACCTGCCTCCGCATTGGTCCTGCCGTAGGGCATGATGATCTCCATAAAATACTTATCTACCACACGAAATAATTCATCCGTATAAGCCATAACTTACCTCCCTCGCGCACTGCAGCCGCATGGCATGCGGCTCCGGACAGGATACAACCCTGCCCTCGCTGTCTTACGCACTCTTCTTTTTATTTTAACACAATTTCTTTCTTTGAGAAAGACTTTTTCGCACGCAAAAAGGACGGGATATTCCCGTCCTCGTGTTTTCGTTCTTATTTTTTGCTTTGTCTGCAGTCTGTTTATTTTGCTGCGTTCTTTGCGGTTTCGCAAAGTGCTGCGAATGCAGGTGCGTCGTAGATCGCCATTTCGGAAAGCATCTTTCTGTTGATTTCGATGCCGGACTTTTTCAGACCGTCCATCAGTCTGCTGTAGCTGATGTCGTTCATTCTTGCAGCCGCATTGATTCTTGCGATCCACATCTGTCTGTACTGTCTCTTCTTTAACTTTCTGCCAACGTATGCAGATCTTAAGGATCTCATCACTGCCGGATTTGCAGCTCTGAACACCTTGCTCTTTGTGCCGTAGAAGCCCTTCGCTAATTTTAAGATTTTTTTATGTCTCTTATGCGCGTTTACGCCCTTTTTTACTCTTGCCATTTGTCTTACCTCCTAATATCTTCCGTTATTTTGCCATGGATCTGAGCATTCTCTTTAAGTCTGCACTGGTTAAAACTGTAGCTTTTCTCAGGCCTCTTTTTCTCTTAGCGGATTTCTTCGTAAGAATATGGCTCTTGTATGCCTTATTTCTCTTGATCTTGCCGGATCCTGTTAATTTCAGTCTTTTGCATGCTCCTCTATGGGATTTCATCTTATTCTTTGCCATGATGATTTTTCCTCCTATGATAATTTCTAATGGAAATTTGTAACTGACTTTGTGACTATTTTTCCGCTTTCGGACCAAGCACCATCGTCAGGCTTCTGCCCTCAAACAACGGTTTCTTTTCGATGACGCCGACCTCAGAAACGCTCTCCGCAAAGGTTTTCATAACGTCCATGCCCTTCGCCGCATAGTCTCTTTCTCTGCCTCTGAATCGCAGGCTGACCTTCACCTTGTCTCCGTCCTTGAGGAATTTGGCAGCGGTGTTGGCTTTGACCTGGATATCATGCTCCTCAATGAAAGTGCTCAGTCTGATCTCTTTCACTTGAGTCGTCTTCTGTTTCTTTCTGGCTTCTTTTTCTTTCTTTTGAAGCTCGTAGCGATACTTCCCGTAATCGAGAATTTTGCAGACCGGCGGTTTTGCGTTCGGTGAAATGTTGACTAAGTCCAGCTTCTTCTCGTTTGCCAGATCCATCGCCTGCTGTGTCGGCATCACACCTAACATCGTTCCGTCCGTATCGATGACTCTTACTTCTTTTTCACGAATTTCTTCGTTGATCAGATTTTCCTTACTAATGGTCGCACCTCCTAAAATTCAGCTGTTCCGAAAATATCTGCATACCTCCGAAACAAATAAAAGCGGATACAGAAAGTATCCGCCCTCAAACACACGTCAAACGTGTAATGCTCAACATATCGACCCATGTCAGCGACGCGGCTGCACAGGTGAGAAGCGGATAACTTCTTCTTCGTTACTTAAATACTATACCCCAAAACGCCGACAAAGTCAAGTTTTTTTTATTATGCAGGAAATATCGATTGAGCGAAAAAATACATTTGAAGGAAGGAGCCTTACTGAGGAACCGAAGTTTGTTGCAAAGCGGCGCAAACAGGCCCATGCAGAAGGG
>UQMQ01000079.1 GCA_900542245.1 uncultured Eubacteriales bacterium | reverse complement strand
AGTTCCGATACGTGATGGAGTAGGTGACAATGAGCCGCTCGTCAAAATCTTTGTTAGTGACAAAAATGCGAGGCAGGTCTCATGCCAAGAGTGCAGCGCTTCAGCGCGTGGCACTCTACGGCGGTCGCCTGACTGCGGGCGATTTTTGTGTGTATAAAATCGTGGGTTTTGTGCTATCATAACGCTAAAAGAACGATTTTTTTGACTTTTTGCCCAAGTTATGGTAAAATAGGCGGGTCGGAGAATAGGAGGGCTTATGGTAGATAAACCAAAGGGTCGTGCCGAACAGCTTTTGGAACGATTTTTCCGCTGGTGCCGCATGCAGCAAGACGAGTTGAAAGACGTCTTTACGCCTGTCCGCGCGCTGTTAAAGGAAAAGAAAACGGCACACCCGATTCTGGCGAAAACCACAATCACTGCGAGCTGCCTGCTGATTTGCGGACTGATCGTAGTGGGCTTTGCCACACCGAAAACAGTACATGTGGTCGTTGACGACTCTCTGGGGGAGGTCACCACCACATACGAAACGACAGCGATGCGCGTAGACTCTTTTCTGGAGGAACACAACATCGACTATCTTTCGGAGCAGGATGTCATCGATGTCGAATTACATGACGGCATTGATGATGAAATGAACATTCATATTACGAAAGCGTTTCCGGTATCGGTAACGGCGGACGGTGAGACGCATACGCTGATCACGCTGCCGGCGACTGTGCGGGAAGTGCTTGCAGAACTCTGTATTATGCCGGGCGAAAACGACATTTTGAGCGTGGGAATGGATGATCCGGTTTATAAGGATGAAGAGATTATTTTGCAGAGAGTTCGTACGGAATATGAGACAGAAAGGGTAGAAACCAAATTTGAAGTAAAATATGTTGCCGACAGTTCTCTGGTCATCGGTGAGACCAAGGTAGAACAAAAAGGCCGCAAGGGCGTCAAGGAGGAGACCTATGAGATCACCTACGTTGACGGTAAAGAGGTCGAACGTACTTTATACCAGACGGAGACGGTCAAAAAGAGAAGGGATAAGCTGATCCACTATGGAACGAAGCTCCTCTCGGGCAGACCGTCCGGGCTGAAGTACAAAGAAAAAATCAGTCGTGTACGTGCGGTATCCTATCACTACGGCGGCAATCCGCGCGGGTCTTACGGACTCTCCTGTGAGTACGGGACCTGTGCGGTGGACCCGGATCTGATCCCGCTCGGCTCTCTCCTCTATATCGAGGGATACGGCTATGCGATCGCCAACGATGTGGGCGGCGCAATCAAGGGCAAAACTGTCGATGTGTACATGGAACGCATGGAGCAGTGCGGCATCTGGGGTGCACGCTGGTGCGATGTGTACATTGTACGCCGCGGCGCTTGAGCCGAAGCAGATGCCTGATCACAAAACAAAAAGAAACCGACACGTGCGGGGCGCAGCAAACATGCAAGAGCGAACCGCACAAACCGAAAACGGAACGCCCGGTGCGCTGCCTTTCTGTGCGCACCGGGCGTTCCGTTTTATAGGTAATGTATGAGAAGAAGCCTGATTGCTTTTTCTCGCTTTAGTCTCCAAGGAGGACGCTGTCAGAAGCAAATTTGCTGCCGCTGATGTCCTCGAACTTGTGGAGTAAATCTTCAATCGTTAATTTTTTCTTTTCTTCCCCGCTGATATCGAGAATGATTTTGCCCTTGTCCATCATCACCAGTCGGTTGCCGTAGGTGATGGCGTCCTGCATATTGTGGGTGACCATGAGCGCTGTGAGCTGGTGGTCGCGGATGATCTGGTCGCTGAGCTGCAGCACCTTCGCGGAGGTTGCCGGGTCGAGCGCTGCGGTATGTTCGTCCAGCAGCAGAAGCTTTGGCTTCTGCAATGTCGCCATGAGCAGGGTAACTGCCTGACGCTGTCCGCCGGAGAGCAGACCGACTTTGGTTTTCATGCGATCCTCGAGACCGAGACCGAGCTGGGACAGGGAATCCCTGTATAGCTCACGCTCTTTCTGCGAAATGCCCCATGCAAGCGTCCTGCGCTTGGTACGTCTGTACGCCATGGCTAGATTTTCTTCAATCATCATGGTCGGCGCAGTACCCATCATCGGGTCTTGAAAAACTCTGCCGATGTACCGGGCTCTTTGGGTCTCATTTTTGTACGTCAGGTCCTCACCGTCTAAGATGATGCGCCCGCCGTCCGCCTTATGTACACCGGCAATGAGGTTTAGCATAGTGGATTTACCGGCGCCGTTGCCGCCGATGACGGTGAGAAAGTCACCATCGTTGATCGTCAGGTTCAGACCCTGAAAAATCTGTTTTTCGTTGATCGTTCCGATATTGAACGATTTGTCGATCTGTATCATTCTAAGCATGAGTCTCGCCTCCTAACGCCTGCGTGATGAGCGCATCGTATTTCTTCGCGTTTTCGCGGCGCAGCTTGCGCTCTGCGGATTTTTGCTGGAGTACCGGCAGCGCGAGGGCAAAGGCGACGATGACAGCGGTAATGATCTTGAGGTCGGTCGCCTTGAGGAAGCTGAAGGTCAGCGCACAGGCGATGACGGTACGGTAGATGACCGCACCTGCAATGATTGCCAAAAGCTTCAGCGCAAAGTTCATATCCTTGCGGATGAAGATGACTTCGCCGATGATGACGGACGCCAGACCGATCACGATCGTACCCTGTCCCATAGTCACCAGAGCTGAACCGTAGTCCAGCTGTGCAATCAAGCTGCCGGAAAGGGCGACCAGTGCGTTGGAGATCATCAGGCCGAGGATGATGATGCGGTCGGTCTTGACGCCGAGGGAACGAGCCATGTGTTGGTTGCTGCCGGTCGCGCGGACCGCACAGCCGATTTCGGTACCGAAGAAATAATATAGCAGTGCAACGATCAGCAGGCAAAAGACGGTGCCGAGGATGATCGAAACCGTATTGCTTACAGTGCCCTCCGGCAGCAGCGAGAGCATCCAAGTCTTGATGGATGGCTGCTCGAGCGCGACGGTCGCCTTGTCGCTCATAATGCGGATGTTGACGGAATAAAGCGCGATCATGGTCAGGATGCCGGATAAGATCGCCGGAATCTTAAAGATCGTGTGCAGGAAGCCGGTCACAAACCCGGCTGCCGCACCCGCCAGAACCGCACAGAGCATCGCGAGTGCAGGACTCATGCCGGTATTGATCAGGACGACGGTAACGGCTGCGCCGAGCGGGAAAGTCCCCTCAACGGTCAGATCCGCGATGTCGAGAATCCTGAATGTCAGGTATACACCCAGCGTCAGGATCGCCCATATGAGACCTTGGGCGATGCCGCTGAGAATCGTTGCTGTTGTAATCATTTCTAAACCTCCGAAAGCTGCAGCTGACGCGTAAGCCCCATGCAGTGCCGGGTGAAAGCATCAGCTGCGTGATGTATCTTGTTCTGTCTGGCTCCGTACGCAGGTGACCCGTTCTGCGTTACGGAAGCAGCGTTGCTGTGCTCTTGACGTCATCCGGAATGGTGATGCCTAACTTGTCAGCAGTTTCTGTATTGATGGCAACCTCCAGCACACCTTCGTCTGTCTGGTATTCGATCGGCATGCTTGCAGGCTCTGCCTCACCCTTGAGGACCTTGACAGCCATCGCAGCCGTTGTTTTGCCGAGTTCGTAGTAGTTGATGCCGTAGGTCGCGAACGCACCGTTGCCCACCATGCCGGACTCACCGACGATGGTCGGGATGCCGCATTCATTTGCGGCTGCGGAAACGGTCGTCATACCGTCAGCCAGCGTGTTGTCAGTCGGAATATAGATGAAATCAACCTGTCCCTTGAGGGATTCGATTGCGGATTTTGCTTCATCGATGGCGGAAATCGTCTTGACAACGGATTCCATGCCCTGCTCTTTGATCGCTGCCTCTGCGAGGTCAGACTGGATTTTGGAGTTGGATTCACTCGAGCAGTACATGATAGCAACCTTCTTCGCGTCCGGAATCAGCTGCTTGCCGAGTGCGATCTGCTGTGCGACCGGATTCATATCGGATGTGCCGGTCAGATTTGCGCCCGGTGCGTCGTTGGAAGCGACCAGGCCGGAGCCTGCCGGATCTGTGACTGCTGTGAAAAGAACCGGAATATCGGCAGTTTTCTCTTTGACTGCGGATGCGCAAGGGGTAGCAACAGCCAGAATCAGATCGGATTTTTCGTTGATCAGCGTATCGGCAATGCTCGGACAGTTGGAAGCCTCAGCAGCTGCGGAGAGCTGATGGATGACGATGTTTTCTCCGTCTACATAGCCTGCGTCGGCAAGCCCGTCGATGAAGCCCTTCGTTGCGTTCTGCAGCGCGGTGAATTCGCCGAACTGCATGATGCCGATTTTTAATTGTTCGCTGTCTGCACCGCCGTTTGCGTTGCCAGCGTTATCGCCGGAATTGCCGCAGCCTGTCAGGAGCAGCGCCGCTGTAAGCAGACAGATCAATAATAAGGAAAGTGATTTTTTTGCGTTGTGCTTGAACGTATTCATGATGTCCTCCTCATGGATCACAAGGCAAGTCGGAAACAAAAAGCCCACTTGCGGTACTATGGGTAAGCTAAACCACAAGCGGACTATATAATGATCCGAAGTATTCAGTTGAACCAATGTCATTACAAGTCTTTCGTTACCCTATGCAGTTGTACTTCGTAAAGTAATCGTAATAGTGAAAGCCGTAATACATCGTGTTTCCTCCCTACGTGTGATGTGTTTTTGTTTTGATTCTTGTAGCTATCGTACACTAGTGGGAAAGGTTTGTCAAGCTAAATTTTCAGAAAATTTACGAAAATAATAAAAAATAGTCTGAAAATTGGGTAAAAACACAAGAAAAGCGGTCCCTGTGCGGGGACCGCCTAGTTTGCGAGAGGGGCGAGATGGATGTGCTGTCCGCAACGATCTGCAGGGCGAGGGCGTGCAGGCTTGCGTGAGCAGGACTAACGCAGATGCTTTTCAATCAGATCTAGGAACGTATCGACATATTCGCTGCTCGTGAAGATCGCGCGGGCAAGGGAGGCATTGCCGCCGCCTTTGCCGTTGTAGATCGAAGCATTCTCTTTGACCAGCCTGCCGCAGTCTGTCTTGCCGTTTGACACCAGAAAGACTGTGTGCGTCGGGTCATGGACCAGAAAGGCGATTTTGTCGATCTGCGGGGAGATTTCGCGGCCCAGCGATGCCAGGTCGTCGAGCGACAAAAGCGCGTAATGCCGGACGAGCGGAAGTGAGTCTCCTGCGGCAGCGGAGGCGGTGATCTGTGCTTGTATCGCAGCAGCCTCTCTGGCAAGGACTTCTTTTTTGAGCAGGTGCAGCTGGGTACGGGATTCTTTGTTTTTCTCCTGTGCGCTCTCATATTTGTTGAGGACGTCCTCGGTGCCGGCGCTCAGCTTATTGCAGAGGGCGGTCAGGACGTCCATTTCCTCCTGATATTTGAGGAAGGCGCGCCTGCCTGCTTCAAAGTAGACGCGGAACATGCCCTTGTTCGGTTCGACTTTGAAGATCTTGACCATGCCGACCTGTCCGGCTGTGGATGGATGTGTGCCGCAGCAGGCAACGCAGTCAGAAGGGTTTTCGACCGCACCGACGCAGACGATGGTGATATCCTTTTCGATGGCGAGCGCTTTGCGCAGCGGCAGCTGCGCCGCCTCGGCTTTTGTGTCGAAATGGCGGGTGATGACCGGCGCATTGGTCCAGATCGCCTCATTCGTACAGAGCTCTGCGTGCTTTGCCATCTCCCAGGTGAGCGTTTTGAAATCCGGATTTTCTTCGAGGCTGATGTCGACGGTCATGTAGTTGTCTCCCATGTGGAAGCCACGGTTGACGCCGCCGTATTCACGGTAGAACATGCCGCTGAGGATGTGCTCGCCGCAGTGGCGCTGCATGTTGTCGAAGCGATGGGTCCAGTCGATGACAAGCTGCACGGTGTCGCCGCTCTGCAGTGCGTCCGGCGCGCAGTCGACGCAGTGCAGGATGTTGTCTTTGTATTCGTAGACATCGACGACCGGCAGTCCGTTCATGGTGCCGATATCACAGCTCTGGCCGCCGCCGGTCGGGAAGAAGATCGTCTGATCCAGTGTGACCAGCACCTTGCCGTCGTGTGTGGAAACTGTCTGCACGACAGCCTCACCTGTTTTGAGATAAACGTCCTCGCGGAATAATCTGCGTGTATTCATAAAAAACCTCCTGCTTTTGATTTTTGCCTGCGCTCTTTCACCTGGTGCGCGTTTGCGGCGTGAAAGAGCAGAATTCCTAGAATCATTGTAGCACACCCTCATATAAATAGCTATGAATAAATCGCGCGGGGCGGCAAAGCGCTGTCTGCCGGAGCTGTGGTGCGCTTCGGCTGCGCAGATTGCAAACGCCCGCGCGGCACGCGTGGGCGCGGCAAGGGCAAGGGTGCGCATGCGGTCCGGCGAGGTGGCGCAGGGAAAACGCCCGCGCGGTGCAGAGAGGTGCGGCAAGGGTAAGGGTATGCATGCGGTCCGGCGAGGTGGCGCAGGGAAAACGCCCGCGCGGCACGCGTGGGCGCGGCAAGGGCAAGGGTGCGCATGCGGTCCGGCAAGGGTGCGCAGGAATAAAGCCCGCGTGGCACGGAGAGGTGTAGCAAGGGCAACGGCAAGGGTGAGGGGCTGAAAGGAGAGGAGACGGGTGAAAAAAGGAAAGATAACGTGGAGGCTTCGGATATTGCTGCTGCTGGCAGCTGTCAGCGCAGCGGTAGGACTTTTGTTCCGGTTTATGATCTGGGCGGCAGTCTCGCCCGTATCGATGGTGGGAGCGGGCGAGTCTGCCGCAGGCGGGCAGACAGCGGCTGTAGTCCGGACGGAGTGCAGCGCTGCCCCGCAGGAGGCAGGGCTGCTGGAGGATGGGCTGCAGCCCGCACAGCGTCCGGTCATCGTCATCGACGCGGGGCATGGCGGCATGGATGGCGGGGCATCGTCCGCAGAGGGCGTCAGAGAGAAAGACATCAATCTGGCGATTGCCAGGTGTCTGGAGGCAGAGGCAGCGCAGTATCCGGTAGAGGTCATCATGACGCGCACCGATGACCGCGGACTGTATACCGACGATGCCCGGCCGATCCGCGCCAAGAAACGGGAGGATCTGCAGCGGCGCAAGGAACTCCTGGAGGGAGAGACGGTCACACTGGGTATTTCCATTCACCTGAACAGCTTCCCACAGGATGCAAGCGTATACGGCGCACAGGTTTTTTATCCAAAGGGAGAACGCACAGGAACGGATGTTTCACAGGTATGTGCGCAGAGCAAGCGATACGCGGAGAGTATTCAAAAAAGGCTGGAAAGCAACATTTCTGACGGACGGGAACGCAGCGCGATGGCCAAAAGCGATATCCTGCTGTTTGCGCAGGTGCAGCACCCGATGGTTCTGGTCGAATGTGGTTTTTTGTCGAATCCTGACGAATGTGCACGTCTCGAAACGCCTGCTTATCAACAGCTTCTGGCATGCGCGATCTGGGAGGGCGTCAATGAAATTTTATGCTTGGAAAAGAACAAAAGCGTGACAGTAATTGACAGCGCGAACAGAGGCTAAAATGGCTAAAGTTTTTCTTCAAAAATATGTGGATAACTTCATGTTGACAAATTGAGCATACCGCGAATAGTGTTGGAATTTCAACATAAAAAGGCAATCAAGTTATCCACAGGGATATATGAAAAAAATTGTATACAATATGAAATGCCAATGTGGATAAACACACCAAAGATTGAAATCATGGGCTTTGATTGCTGTTGAAAAATGTTTGCCCTGCAAAAGAACAAAGGTTGACATAATTCGACAAGCTGTATAAAATAGAGAGGAGGAGTTTTGCCTCGCGGTGGAGAACGCGGCGCGGCGAAGAAACACAAAGGATAAGGGGGACTCATATGATTTACGACTACTATGGATATTATGAAACACCGGCGACTCGCCTGATGAACGGAGGTATCTTTTTGATCGGCGCGGCGATTCTCGCAGTGATCGTGGGCGTGGTGCTGTTTGTGACGTTTATGAGCAAAAAGCATGAAGGCAAGCATCAGGGATTTTTGGAAAAAGTGTATAATTTTTTGAATTTTAATCGCTTTTACGCGGAGAACCTCGTTCGCCTTCTATATGTGATTGCGGTCTGTGTGCTGGTGCTGGTCGGCATTGCGCTGATGCTCCTGGGGCTGGATGCACATGCATCTGCGATCTTCTGGATGGGCGCGGGGCTTTTGGTGCTCGGCAATCTTGCAGCGCGCATCTGCTGTGAACTTGTGATGATGTTCATCATTCTCTGCCGCAAGACGGTCTCGGTAGACCGCCGTCTCAGCAAGATCGAAGGCGCGTTTACAGCAGAGCCGGAGACAGAGGATGGCGTTGACGATGCAGCTGCGATGTACGATGACCCCGCGGCTGCGGCTTGGAGATCGGAAGCCGAAACCAAAGCCGAAACCGAAACCGCCTCTGCATATGGTGCAAATCCGCAGGAAGCGGATGCAGAGCCCGCGCAGACTGCGCAGGCGGGACAAGAGACCACGGAGCCAGTAGCAGAAGCAGACGAAGCAGCAGAGACTGCTGCAGATAACCTGGATGAGAACGCAAAAAGCGCGAATCCGCAGGAGCTGCAGTAAAAAAGTGCTGACCTTTGCAAAGGGCTGCCCAGACGAAAGAGAAAAAGGAAAATACAGGGAAATCCACAGGATCGCCGACGAAGCGGAGGGCGATACTGTCAAGATCATCGTCAAGGACAATACACGCCTGACCGCAGCACAGCAGACGGCGGAGCGAGTCCTCGGCCGAAACAGCAAGCTGTTTGAGGTAGCAGTAAAGATCGATGATCAGCCCCTGCGTGATTTCAAAGGCGGCAAGATCCAAGTGCGCCTGCCGATACCAACGCACTTGAAGGACAAAGACATTCTGCTGCTCGATATCGATGAGAAGGGATTTTGGCACGTCCATGAACACAGGATAGAAACCGTCGGCGCGGACAGTTATATCAGTTTTACAATGCAGTAATTAAAGTAAAATGAAAAGAGGGACGAGCCGATCTTGGGCGAAAATCAGCGTAAACTATCTCGACATCAACCAGACCAACACCACAGCGATCACCATGTTTCAGCAAGCAGGAAATTTGCAAGGTGAACGAGGGCGTGCCCCAAAGTTTGTGTAAACCTCCAAACTGGTTTAAGATAGCATTAAGAGGGCGGGTCCAAAAAATTGGCATCCCCATTTTTAAAAATGTCCTTGACAGGGGGTACAGTTTGAACTGCTTCCTCTCATTATCCTTCGCGCTGTTTCCGGAAGCGGTTCTTTTCTCATCGTTCAGGTTATTATGGAAACTGCAGGTCCTGACTCTTATATCGACCGTGCTGCCTGCGTCATGCCTTTGCAGGAGGGATGATCGGTTACTTTGCAGGTGTCATTTTATCTTTAATCATTGTGAATTTCATGTAATGTCTGATGGTAACATCATTATAAGCCAGCGTTGCCGCATGAATGCTTATAAACAGCATGGCATGCGGCAGCTCCAAACAATTATTTATACGTGGACATGCTGCATATCTGCGTAATATCCCTCATCAATGTTTCTGCCTTACGGATATCCATATCGGTGACCGCCATTGCCAATATAAACGGATGCTGCGTCAAAATAATGCCCCCGTCTATGATGATGTCCTCGTCAAACCCTGTCACATGTGCAACAGAAACACTTTCTTTAAAAATGTAAGGGATCATGCTGGTCCTCTGGTGCTGCTTCAAAAGGGAAAGCATTTTGCGGCTGGCTTCTTCTGATATCATCTGTCCTCTGTAAATCCGATAAAAAATTGCTGCCATTTCCGGAACTGAGATATAATTCTGAATGCCTTTTTTCATTGCAGCTTCTTCGTCAATTTTACGGTTAAGTTTCATATCCCGATATCCCAGTTCATGGAACGTTTTTTGAATATTTTCTTTTCCAAGAATATCCACCAGCTTATTAAAAGCCATATTATCGCTGACCGTGCTCATCAAGTTATATAGATCAGAAATAGTCAGCTTCACACCATCATGTAGAAAGCGAAGTACTCCATAGGAGGGATCATCTGCCTGTATACAGTCATCCTTGTGGATGCGATATAGATCATCCTCTTTGATCTTTCCCTCTTCCATCTGCTTAAAGCACTCTACAAGCGCCATTAGCATAATCGCTCCTGATCCCTGAAAGACCCGGCTGTTCCCAAAGAATAGTTCCTTTTCTTCCTCAAGGTCAATATAACTGATGCCGATTTTCCCATCAATACCGGCCAGACGATCCATAATTGCCTGTGTGATCATATTTCGCCATCCTCTCTTTCTTCCTGCCTTCCTTCTTCGAGACCATATTTTTTGATCTTTTCAAACAGGCTGGTTTTGCCGATTTGGAGAAGCTGTGCTGCCTGTACTCTTGATCCGCCTGTTTCTTCCAGTGTTTTTCGGATAATTTCTTTCTCAAAATCCTCTTTTTGCTGCCGTAACGAATTCCCATGGACACTTTTCTGGTTTTCCTGGCTGCCCTGCCTGATAGGGAGTTCGATATCCTCTGCCATGATCATTCGGCCGTTTGACAGAATGCATGCCTTTTCTATCACATTTTCCAGTTCACGGATATTGCCGGGCCAATCATAGGTTTCCATTTTTTTTAATGCACCCGGACTAAGTACCTGCTGGGTAGCCGCACTCCACAGCCTTCTTCATCTCGTCCTGAGAGGTGCCCATACCGGCCTTGATGTGCTGCTCCAGGCAGG
>UQMQ01000078.1 GCA_900542245.1 uncultured Eubacteriales bacterium | reverse complement strand
CACCCCGTTTTTTTTTTTGTTCGCGAAAGCGCGTACAAAGATCCGACATGATGCTTAAACACGAAGGAATTGAAACAACGAAAGAAACGGAAGAAACGTAAGAAACGAGAGGAACGGAAGCGTATGAAAAAAACGAAGCAAACAAAACACAAACCGTCAGCAAGGCTGCTGACCCTGCTCCTGGCATTTACCATGGTCTTTACCATGATGCCCAGGATGGTCTGGGCAGATGGAAATCCATCTAATGTAGTGATCGTTAGCAGCAGCAGTAACTTACCTAGCACAATTGATGCGGGTACAATTGTAAAGCTTGACGCAGATATTAAACTGGCAAGTGGACAGCAGATTGAAAACTTAGAAGGCGTACTTGATGGTCAAGGTCATACAATTACCCTGGCAGACAAGCCTTTGGCAAATAATGTAAAGGGTACTATACAGAACCTGCTAGTAACATCTGAGGATGTAATTAAGGATTCAAAGACATTTGGAGCCATGGCAGTAACTCTTACAGGTACTATTAGAAACTGTGGATGTACCGCGAAACTTGAATTAGAAGGATGGATAGGAAGTGTCGGAGGAGTCGTAGGTGCCTTCAACGATGGAATAATTCAAAATGTATATTTTGCAGGTAACGTTGTTGATTATGAAGGTGCTATCGCTGGTGCAGTTCAGAAGGGGACAAAAGCGCACAATTCGTACTATACAATAGGAATGGGTCCCAATACAAATTGTGAAACAAAAAATTGCGAAAAGGTAAAAGCAGATGACCTAAAAGCAGGCAAGATTAACAAAAAGCTTAATAATGATTTACCTGACACAGGATTCTATTGGGCTAGTCCTGATGAAGGAAGCGGTTTTCCGATATTAAAGCCAGGTAAACCCCCTGTTGCAAAAGAAGAATTAACAGAGAAGATTGCAACCGCGAAGAATATTGAAAATGACAACTATACTGATGCATCTTGGAAAAAGCTACAGGATACGATTACAGAAGCAGAGACACTTGCAGGTGAAGAAACTGTTACGCAGCAACAAGTTGATGATATGGTTTCTAAGCTAAGTGATGCAATTAGTGGATTACTTAAGAATAAGATAACTGATCCAGTTGCACCACCCAAAGATGAAAAAGAAATTAAACACATTAAGACGGCAGATGAACTACAAAATATCAAAAGCCCAGGATATTATGTGCTAGATAATGACTTAACGCTGGGAGATGATATGTACTGGGCGGAAAATACCTTTAACGGAGTGCTTGAAGGTAATGGGCATACGATAACCCTAAAGGATTCATTTACCGGTATTTTCGATAGCGTAGGACCTGACGGTGTGGTGCAGAATTTATATGTAACCGGAAGTTCCAATAATGCTGCTGGCGGCATAGTGAATGGAGCGTTGCAAGGCGTTATAATCAATTGCTATACCGATATCGTAGGAACGAAGGTCTCTGGATTTGCAAAAGAATTAAAGGGCGGTGCCATCATAAATTCCTATTCTGTAAGCAAAGGGAAAAACGGTGCGTTGTTCAAGACTTACGAGAGCGGCTTCTTAAAGAATACCTATTGGCGAGAAGACTTATCAAACACTGCAATTAATCAGATTTCAGAAGAAAATCTGATTGATTCAAGTGCAAAATCGGACGCGGAGATGAAATCCAAGACCTTTGTTGCTTTACTCAACGGAAAGCGTGGCACGCATGGTGTAGAGTGGGGGCAGAATGCACAAACTGGTTATCCATACTTTGGTGAAGATCAGCAATATGTACCAGAATGGGAGCGCCCGATACCGCCAAACAAAACCGAAATTGCATTCACGCCGAGCAAAGAAACCAATGCCACAGTCATAGAAGACCAGCAGCTGACTGTTAACCTAAACGCAGTGGGTTCAAGCACGAGTACAGATTTTGCAGGTACGTTTAGCTTGCCGAACTACACCCTAGAGGAGAACGAAAGCATAACTTGGTCCTGCTCTGTACAGAACCCAGAGGGCAGTGGTGCGATTGCCGAAGGAACGGGAGCGTTCTACACATATAAAAAAGGAAGACTGAATATTACCGCAACTTTACATAAAGCGGATAATACTACAGAAGTTTTAGCTACCGTAAAAGTAAATATTGTGCAATCAAAGATTGCAGCCATCAAGATTTACCTTGCAGATGATAATAAGAAGTCTACAGAAGTTAAAGATGACGAGGCTACCGTGCAGGGTTCAGAATGGAAAACTGTTGTTGTCAAAGCGCAGTACGAGGGTGAAAACGACTATCAGACCCTTTCATCAAACAGCTGGGAGCTTGCGTTTACTGCAGGACAAGATAACATTATCCAGTTACAGGAAGGTTCTAAAACATTCCAGTTTAACAAGCCTAGTACAGCTACAGTTAAGGTAACTACTAAGGACAATAAGGCTATCACTGCAACTGCAGAAATCACTTCCAAATACGTTGCTGTAAACTCAGTCAAGCCAGGGCACAGTGGAGTTCACACAATTCATGGAAGAGGCTCTATGGATGATGGCAGCGACTACCTAGCGCTTTACGATAATGCAATCGTGGTTGAACCTGCTAACGCTAGTGCGAACCATTACCATAAGGATTATACGGTAACAAGCGGTAATGACAAAATCGCTAAATTCTTCAACAGCCTTCCGGTGGCATATATTCCGTATGCAGCGGGAAACGTGACTTATACCGCAACGCTAAAGGATGGAGACAAAACATGCACTGGAACAGCAGAAGCTGAATACGTTTATAAAAACAAGCTGAAATCTGTAACTGTTGACAGGAATGAATATACTGTTAAAGCTAATGAAAGCGTTGCTCTACCTCTAAAATTTGAGGGTGAGTTGACTGACGGAACTACAGTTACTGAAAAGTCCATGAACTGGACGTACGACAAACCCGGAATCGTCGAAATCGAAAGAGAAAGCGGCGTTTTCAAAACCGAATCGGGCAAGGACAAGGGATTCTATTTCCCAAGCAACGTATTTAAGATTTTCGGTCTGGACGAAGGTACGGTAACTGTGACAGGAACTCCGGTAGATCAGACCGGTGGGGCTAAGGCGGTCACTTTTACGGTAACGGTAACTCCGGGGCAAGCAGAGGTAGCGGCAGATAATGCCAAGCTGATTGCTGACGGTATCAAAGCCGGAAAGAACTACTGGGCGACGGTGGACCCGAGTGGAGTGGCAAGTTTTGGAAACGAATGGTACTTCTTCGACCGAGCGCGTTCAGGTGTTACCACTGCGCCAGAAGTACTAGAGCGGTATCTGCAGGATGTTAATAGCACCTATGCGAAAGCTTCTTTAAGCATGGCTGAAACCAAACCAACAACCCTAGCGCGTGTCATTCTGACGTTAGGCGCTTTAGGTGAAAACCCGGAAGCGGTTGGTGGAAAGAATCTGATAGAAATGCTTTACAATAGCAATGGTATCGGTGGAAATGCTACCGGAAACGAAGCGATGTGGGCGCTGATCGCATTAGATAGTGGGAAATACAAGGTTCCGGAAAATGCAAAGTGGACTAGAGAGAAGCTGATCACGGAAGTCCTAAGATATAAAACGAGTGACAACGGATTTGCATTAACGCAGGGACAAGAAGCCGGCGTTGATACGACGGCTATGGCAATTCAGGCACTTGCACCATACTATCAGAAAGACGAAAATGTAAAGACAGCTGTAAACAATGCTCTGGAATATCTAAAATCAGAGATGAACAGAAACTGTCAGTACGAGAGTTCCGAAGCCGGCGCACAGGTTTTGATTGCCTTAACTGCTTTGGGATTAGATCCGGTTGAGGCGAAAAACGGATTCGTTAAGAGCGCTGCAAGAAATCTGATTTCAGGTTTGGACAAATACAGGGTTGGGGAAAGCGGATTTAAGCATCTTTTGGCAGACGAGAAAATTAATCCTATGGCATCCGGTCAGGCGCTGGAAGCCCTTGAAGCTTGCAGACGACTAAAGGCGGGCGAAGTGCATCTATATGACTTGTCCGATGTTAACATAAAAAGGACCTTAGAAAATCGTGTAGCGGAAGCGGAGGCTCTGGCTTCAAAGCAGGAATACTACGGGGCTACACTTTGGCAGAAGATGATTGAAGCCAAAGAAGCTGCAAAAAAAGTGCTTGCGCAAGAGAACTCGACAGACATAGATTTGAAAAACGCAGACAAAGCGCTTGCTGACGCGCTGGCGGCACTTTACGCTTACAATCCGAAGCCGGGTGTTGCAGCAGACGATATCATTGTCAACATAACCATTGCAGAGCAGGGCAAACTGGCTGTAGGAACGCAAAAAGACGGAAAACATCAAGGCGAGGCGATTGCCATCGCTGCGGTGCCGATTACCGTACAAGACAGAAACAAGGACGGCACGCAGGATATCGATGAAGTTCTGTACGCAATCCATGAGAGATATTATGCAGGCGGCGCGGCGGCAGGTTACGAATGTAGCTCAAAAGGCTGGCTGGCGAAGCTGTGGGGCAAAAATGCTTCTGCATCAGGTATGTGGATCAATAACGTGGCTGCTGGTACCGGTCTAAAAGACAATGTCAAAGCAGGCGACAATGTTTCCGTATTTACATGCAAGGATACAACTAAATTCAGCGACAAGTTTACTAAGTTCGACAAGAATGAATATGAAGTAACTGCAGGCGAAGATGTAAATATGAGCCTGGAAGCTACTGGTTTTGATAATAACTGGAAACCTGCAGGCAGCGTGACCATCAGCCTCTTAAACGGTAAGGTACTGGCTACCACTGACGCAGCGGGCAATGCGAAGATTTCCGGACTTGCGAAAGGAACGCACAAGCTTGTGGCAAGCACTGCAGACGGTTTGACGGTTCCGGCAGTCGCAACCATCGTCGTCAAAGACCCGCAGGCGGTGCAGGACAAGGTTTCCATGAGTGTTGCCGATCCGAAAGGAAAAACGTATCTGCCAAGGACGAGCTATAACTTTGTTTCGGGCGAAACGGTTTATTCCCTGCTGACGAAATCGGGACTGCGCTATGAAGCCAAGTACTATGGGATGTATGGCGGATATTATGTGCAAAAAATCGAAGGCTTGGGAGAATTTGACAAAGGCGCAAAGAGCGGATGGATGTACCGCGTCAACGGTGTCTATCCGGAGGTTTCCTGCTCCGAATACAAATTAAGAGCCGGAGATGATGTAGAATGGCTGTATACGACGGACTTGGGCAAGGACATCGGTGCATCGTCAGAGCAAAAAACGGATGTCACGACTTCCGGTGCTGCGGGAAGCGGTACGACAACTGCACCGACAGAGGTGGCGGTAACAGAAAAGACCAATGCCGATGGCGTGAAGGAAAGCGTTGCTGCCGTTACGGTAAAGAAAGAAAATCAAACCGAAATCTTGAAGCAGGCAAAAGAGAACCAGTCAAAGGAAATCGTGCTTGAAGTTGCGGCGGCTGCTTCTAAGGGGGCTGACAGCATCCAGCTGGAGCTGCCGAAAGACATGGTCAGCGATATCGTTCGCGATACGCAGGCAGAAGTCACTGTGGACTCGGAGCAGGGTGCGCTTACGCTCGACAGAGAAACGCTTGCACAGATTGCCAAGGAAGCAAAGGGCAGCGCACTGACGCTGACGATTCATAAGGCGAAGAGTGCGACAGAAGCGCAGCAGAAGCTGACAGGTGCGGCTACACAGGTTTACAGGTTGACGCTCGCATCTGCAAATCAAAACATCAGTCAATTTGATGGTAAGATTACGGTGAAGCTGCCGATTCCTGCAACGCTTCTGGGGAAAACGGTGGCAGCCGTACATTTTGACAGCGCAGAGAAATTTACGCAGATGCGGGGCAAGAGAGAAAGCCGCAATAAGAAGGACTTCTATGTATTCGCAACGCCCCATTTCAGTGAATTCGGACTGGTGGATGCCGAGGAGGCAGGAATCACAGAAAAAGATGCGCAAGAGCCGGAGACGGACAAGCTGAGCGACCGCAAGGAAGCGAAAAAGATTGCTTCCAAGATGCGCCTGACGACTACTGCATCCAAGACCAAGCAGCAAAGCGTAAAACTGCAGATGAAGCAGAGCAAAAAGACGCGCAAGGACATCAAAGCGTTGCAATCGCTTGGATACAATGTGAAATACCGTTTCTTCCGTTCGACAAAGAAGAGCAAAGGCTATCAGAGATTGGGAACGAAAAAGACAAATGCTTACACTTCTGTCAAGGGAAAGAAAGGCACGCGTTACTATTACAAGACACAGCTTTGCGTCTATGACAAGGAGGGTAAGCTGATTGCGAAGACAGCCCTCAAGCAGAGCAAATACGCAGAGAGGGTATGGACAAAAGAAGCAAAGACAAAAGCGAAAGCATAAGTTCAAGGTAGGCTTCATTTCAGCACCATGCCAGGCAAAGAAGAAATGAAGCAAAGACAAGGGGCTGCGCACGAACGAAAAAACCGTTGGGGTGCAGCCCTGTTTGTATGGAGACAGTTTGCGATATGTGACGGAATTTTGTTCCGTTATATAATAAAAAATTCCTGTTAGGATTGAACAAACAAAGCTTTTATGCTATAATACATAGTTACGTCGGACTCTTTTTTTGAGAAAAAAAGGAAATCTGTGCGCGCGGCATACAAGCCCAAAGTGCTGCAGCAGCTATGCGGACACGCAAACATGAAAACAACGATGGACAGATATGTCCATGCTACGGACGCGTCACCGGTAAATGCCATGCGTCAGTTGCAGCAGACTACGCCGCCAGTTACAAAAAAGGCGTAAAAAGGGCGTACAAGAAATCTAAAGAAAGGCGAAAACCCAGATAAATCAAGGGTTTTCGGACAGGTAACACATAAAATGAAATTAGGTATCGTCGGTCTGCCGAATGTCGGCAAGAGTACCTTGTTCAACGCGATCACCAAGGCGGGCGCGGAGGCAGCCAATTATCCGTTCTGCACGATCGAGCCGAACGTCGGCATCGTCACCGTACCGGACGCACGCATCACCAAGCTGCATGAAATTTATCATTCCAAAAAGACAATCTATGCCACGATCGAATTTTGCGACATCGCGGGTCTGGTGAAAGGCGCGTCGCAGGGCGAGGGCCTCGGCAACAAATTCCTCGGACACATCCGAGAGGTGGAAGCTATCGTGCACGTTGTCCGCTGTTTTGAAAACGACAATATCGTCCATGTGAACGGACACATTGATCCGGCGGGCGATATCGACACCATCAACACCGAGCTTTTGCTCAGCGATATGGAAATTATGGAGCGCCGCATCCAAAAGACCGAAAAGAACGCCAAGTTCGACAAATCCGCCAGAGAAGAGCTTGACCTTCTGAAACGTGTCTACGCGCATCTTTCCGAGGGTAAAAACGCCCGCTCTATGGAGTTGGAGGACGAGGAAGCCGAATATGTCAAGACGATCGGGCTCTTATCCTATAAACCGATCATTTATGTCGCGAACGTTTCGGATGACGGGGTTGCCGATGCGGAGGCTGGCAAGAATCCTTATGTCGAGACCGTACGCGAAATTGCTGCTGCGGAGGGTGCGGAGGTTGTTGTCATCTGCGCGGAAATCGAAGCGGAGATGGCGGAACTGGAAGAGGGCGAACGCGCGATGTTCCTTGCGGAGCTCGGCATCGAGGAATCCGGTCTGGACAAGCTGGTCAAAGCCTCCTACGCCCTGCTCAATCTGATTTCTTTCTTGACTGCCGGAGAAGACGAATGTCGCGCGTGGACAATACGCCGCGGCACTAAAGCGCCGCAGGCAGCGGGCAAGATTCACACAGACTTTGAGAAAGGCTTTATCCGCGCGGAGACCATCGCTTACGACAAACTCATGGAAGTCGGCGGTTCTCTCGCCGCAGCCAAAGAAAAAGGCTTCCTGCGCTCCGAGGGCAAGGAATACGTCATGAAAGACGGCGATGTGGTCAACTTCCTCTTCAATGTATAGGAAACGCATAGAACCCCTGCAAAAAAATATTGAGAAAACAAAACCCTTGATGAACGGCAACTGCTCGAAAATCAAGGGTTCTTGTTATTATGTAGGAAATATCGCTTGCGATATTTCCGGAGTATCGACAAAAGCACCTTGCGAAGCGCCTGCCCTGCATGGCAGGCATGTGCGCAAAGGAATCGCAGGTTTCGTTATGCGCACTTCCGCCTCCGGACCATCACTGCCGGAAGTATGCGCCCTGTGATTGTGATTGATGCTATCATAAAAGCAGAAAAATGTGAGAAAACTATATAAAAAAGTCCGAAAAATGTGTAAAAACTGAATTGAAATCATCGGAAAAATGTTTTGACCTTTTATTTTGCATTGTTTTTTTAATATCGCTCTCGGCGGCGTTTCTCGGCAGTGCTCTGCCAAATGATGTAGCCGACAGTGACGAAGGCCCAGATGAAGACAGCGATCCATGAAAAGTAATTGACATGAACCCAGAAAAAGTAATACGGTGAAAGCGCGAGAAACAAGCTGATGACCCAGCCGATCCACAGGAAGGTGTGTTTTTTGCACACCAGACAGATGATGCCGCACAGCAGCAGCGGCAAAAGCAGAATGAGAATTTCATCCGCTTGAAAGCGCAGGACCAGCAGCAGGGTCATTTGAAAAGCGGAGAGCAGCAGAAGTCCGATGCCGAGGGTTCTTTGCAGCGATTTCGTACGCTTTGCCGCGTGAAGCGATGTTTCGCTTTCCGGCGATGCTTGTGATTCCTGCGATCCCTGTGACTCCTGTGATTCCGGCTGGGCTGCAGGCTGCGGCTGCTTCCCGCGCGCCAGCTCATCCAAAGACACACCGAACAGATCACACATGATGGTGAGTTTGCTGAGTTCCGGCTGCGCCGTATCGTTTTCCCATTTGGAAACGGACTGTCTGGAAACGTCAAGCAGCTCCGCCAACGCGTCCTGTGACATGCCTTTTGCTTTGCGGTATTGATAAATTCGTTCGCCTAGACTCATTTTTTTGTCCTGACCTTTCTTGCTCATATTGCAGATAGTTACCGAAGTTGCTTTCATTATACAGGAAACTGCAGGGAAAGCACAAGCAAACATAGTTGTCAATTGCGCAACCTCAGGGTGCGATTCTTACGGCAGGAAGGCACGCACATAATCGGACTAAGGTTTCGACGTTTTGCGGCAGCTCGGGGAATCGGAGATACCGCGGCTGCCAATCGGCGTGCGGCAAGGAGAGCATCCGCAAACTTGTCTCAAAATATAAACAGAAGCGGAATGCCGGAGATAATCACCATGCGGTAAGGGGCGCATCCGCGGACCGGAAGGCAGCTTCCGCTTGACCGTATTTTTCTTCGTATTCTTCGCGCAGCATGGACATCAGGTGGACATCATAAAGGACGCCGTTTTTACGGCAATTTCGGCGCAGCACGCCCTCATACTGAAATCCGAGGCTTTGGTAGAGATAGGCGGCGGGGTTTCCGGTGTAGTGATCGAGATACAGTCGTTCCAGCGCCAAATCGCGGAAGCAGTGCTCCATCATCGCGCGCATGGCTTCTCGTCCCAAGCCTTGCCCGCGCAGGGCAGAATCGGCGATATAAATCCGCCAAAGCTCACCCTTCCAGCCGCGCTCGATGTCGGCCAGTACGATGCGGCCGATTTTTTGCAATGAAGCTCGCGTGTCCTGCGCGTCCGAAGATTGCGGCACATTCGCGGCATCTTGTGCGGATCGCGTGGCTGGCAAGCCTTGCAAGTCCGGCGTCTTCAGCAAAATCGTAAACTGCTCGGCGTTTGGATTTTCTTGGTCTTTGAGAAACTTGCGCGCGGTTTCCTCCATGGTCTGACCGTCGCGGATGCTGAAAAATTCAGTCACCGCGGGCTGTTGCTCCCATTGAAAAAAGGTTTCGACATCGTCCCAGACGGAGGGACGGATGCGCAGACGCGGGGTTTCAAAAAACTTGAGATTCATGGCAGGTACCTCCCTGTTCTTTTTTTGAAGAAAACGTAGAGCGCGATGCCTGCGGCGATCAGACCGAGGCTGAGCAGCTGGGCTTGTCTGAGCGGACCGACCATCAGACTGTCGGTGCGCAGTCCCTCGACAAAGAAGCGCTCAACGGAGTAGAGCATCATGTATAGGGAAATCATCTGCCCGTCAAAGCTGCGCTTGTGGTCGTCGAACCAGAGCAGGAACCAGAACAGGCAGAAGCACCAGATCGATTCGTACAGGAAGGTCGGGTGGTAGCCGATGCCGTCGATGATCTGCGCCCATGGCAGGTCGGTCTGCATGCCGTGCGCTTCTTCATTGAAAAAATTCCCCCAGCGGCCGATGGCCTGCGCAAGCGGAATCGATACCGCGACCAGATCAGCAGTGCGCACGAAGCCTTGTTTGTAATGCTTGCAGACAAAATAGCCGACCAGGAAGCAGAGAATCAGGCCGCCATGGATAGCCAGACCGCCGCTGCGGATATCTAAAATTTTTTTCCAGTCTCCCGCGTAGTCACTCCAGCTGAAGATGACGTAATAGGCGCGGGCGCCGACGATGGCGGCCGGAATCATCCAAATGACAAGATCTAAAATAAAATCCGGCTTGATTTGGTGCTTGGGCGCGCGCAGGTAGCTGATGATCGTTGCCAGCAGGAAGCCGCCGCCGATCAGAAGTCCGTACCACATGACGTCCAGCCCAAAGATTCGGAATGCTACAGAACCGGGTGAATGCATAGTGAGTCTCCTTTTATTTTTTGTTTTTTGTTTCGCCTTTCTTATTATATAGGAAATATCGCTATGTGATATTTCCGGAATCACGACAAAAGCACCTTGCGAAGCGGCGCTCATGGGTGAGC
>UQMQ01000077.1 GCA_900542245.1 uncultured Eubacteriales bacterium | reverse complement strand
GGGGCGAATATCCGCTCCGGCTGTACTTTTTGTAATCTTTGTTCCTGTATCGTTTATTTCTTTGTGTAATCGTAGAAGCCAACGCCTGTCTTTCTGCCAAGCTTGCCTGCTCTGACCATCTTGCGCAGGAGTACGTGTGCTCTGTACTTGGAATCACCGTATTCTGTGTAGAGAACGTCCATGATCGCAAGGACAACGTCCAGACCGATCAGGTCACCTAATTCCAGCGGTCCCATCGGGTGGTTTGCACCAAGCTTCATTGCAGTGTCGATGCCCTTTGCATCAGCAACGCCGTCAGCCAGGATGCCGATACCTTCGTTGATCATCGGAATTAAAATTCTGTTAACAACGAAGCCCGGCGCTTCTGCAACCTCTACCGGTGTCTTGCCTAATTTTTCGGTCAGTGCAAGAATCACATCTTTTGTTTCATCGGAGGTCGTGAGCCCCTTGATGATCTCAACCAGCTTCATAGCCGGAACCGGGTTGAAGAAGTGCATACCGATGATCTTGTCAGGTCTGCCGGTTGCAGCAGCGATCTCGGTGATGGATAAGGAAGAAGTATTGGTTGCAATGATGGTATCCGGTTTGCAAAGCTTATCCAGTTCTGCAAACAGTGCCTTCTTTGCTTCCATATCTTCGGTTGCGGCCTCGATGACCAGGTCAGCATCTGCGATGATGTTGATGTCTGTGGAACCGTGGATTCTTGCAAATGCAGCCTCTGCATCCTCAGCAGTAATCTTTTCCTTTGCTACCATCTTATCCAGATTCTTTTTGACGGTCGCAAGACCCTTCTCAACGGAAGATTCTCTTCTTGCTCTCATTACAACTTCATAACCGTTCTGTGCTAAAACCTGAATGATGCCGGCTCCCATCGTGCCGGTTCCCAGTACGCCAATCTTTTTCATGAAAATTGCCTCCTTTGATTATGTATATGAAATACTTTTCATATTTTTTAACAATCGTTAAAAAATTAACCTATTTACATCTAACATTATACCACAGTTTCTAAAAAAAGGAACCCCTTTTCTTGCGGGTATTTTGTATTTTTTATGATACTTGCGAAATCTCAAGGAAGTCGAAGTATGTCTAAGCCTGTCGAACCCGCACGAATCCCCGCCGCGCGCGAAAAAACATTGTTAAAAAACAGATAAAATACAAAAAAAACACTTTTCCTCAGCAGAGAAATACGTTAAAATAGCATTATAGTTTGTGTGTTTGCCTTGTGTTTTTTGTGAACATTATGTGTTTTCACAAAAGAAAGGAGTTTAAGTTTGAACCTTGTCTTGCAAAAATGTGTCGGCAATAATCTGAAGCTTCTGCGCAATTACCATGGATTGAGTCAGCAGCGCATGGCGGAGTCTGTAGACATTACCAGATCGCTCTATGTACAATATGAGCTTGGCAATCGCGCGCCGGACGCCGAGGTGCTATTCAATATCGCCCAATGCTTTGAGATCGAGATGGAGCTGCTGTTCGAGCAGGATCCGGATACCTTCCTCAACGGTCTGACATGCAGCAAAGTCTATAAACAATCTGTTTCCAATCTTTTAAACAATTATCATGCGCTCTCGCCGTTTTCTAAGGGACGTCTGCTCGAATATTCCGAAAAACTGCTGGAATGGGACCAGCAAAAATCCGCACATCTGCGCGAAGTGGAAAACTTCCGTCATACGCAATATTAGTTGTCTACGGGTTCTCGGTACCCGCATCTGCCTGCAGAATAATCCTGCGGCATTTTTCGTCAAGCGTTTGATTCACCTCGGAGAGATTGCCCTCATGGCACAGAATCACGAGTGTATCGCCGCTCGTAAGTGCTGTCTGTCCGCCCGGCACCAGCTCCCTGCCCGCGCGCTGCACAGAAACGATCAGACTGCCCGGCGGCAGACCGATCTCGGACAGCGTCTTTCCATCCATAAAGGAGCCGATCTGCACCTGACTCTCTACGAAAACCTTATTGCTTCTTTTCGGTTTTTTGTGGCTGCTCCCCTGCAGCATGCGCTGCAGCAGCTGCTCATATACCGGCATGCCGCCCAAAAGCTCTGCCGTCAGATAGGCTGTCAGCGAAACCAGCGAAAGCGACAGCAGATTGGAAAGAGTGCCGGTCATTTCACTGATGAGAATGATACCGGTGATCGGTGCGCGGACAATCGCCGCGAAATAGCCTGCCATACCGAGGATCACGAAGATCGAAACATAGTCGTTGGTATAGCCGACTGCCGGGCTGACCAGTTCGGTAAAAAATCCGCCGGTCACAGCGCCGAGTACCAGAAGCGGCAGGAAGATGCCGCCCGGCGCACCGGTCCCGAAGCTCATGGTCGAAAACAAAAATTTAATCACCAACAAAACTGCTAAGGTGCCGACCGTCATCACACCGCTGCCCACGTGTCCCACAAGGCTGTGTCCGCTGCCGAGTGCATCCGGGTACCATACAGTCAGCAGAATAATGCAGATGCATGGGATCCCTGCTTTGACCCAGCCGATCGGGATCTTCGCAAAGAAATCCTGTGAGAATGCGATTGCTCTATTGTAAAACACGCCGAACGCGCCCAAAAGGATACCCAGAACGAGCACCATCCAAAAATGCGAAAGTGGCAGTCCGTTTGTCACCGTCAGTTCAAAGACCGGCCGCAAACCGAAGATATATGAGGCGATCCAGTCCGCGGTGATTGCCGATGCCATCGTGCTGAGCAGCACTTCCGTCGAGAAGCTCTTATGTAGCTCCTCCAGCGAGAACACAACGCCCGCCAGCGGTGCGCTGAAGGCCGCCGCAAGCCCGGCGCCCGCGCCGCAGGTCATCAGCAGCTTTTCCTCGGTCCGGAAGCGGTTGTTGACACGCGAAAACCCCTTGCCCACCATCGCGCCCAGCTGAATGCTTGGACCCTCGCGTCCCAGCGACAGACCGCCGCCGATGGCGCAGACAGCGCCTAAGAATTTCGCAATCAGCACCTGCAGCCAGTTTGCGTTGATCTTGCCATGCATCTCACCCTCAACCTGCGGGATTCCGCTGCCCGAGATCAGCGGTTCCCGTTTCAAGAGGAAGCCAACGAAAGCTGCCAGCACACCGAGCAGGAAGATGCCCAGAACGGCCAGCGCAGCACTCTGCCGCGCCCCCTCCAGAAATAAATTGCGGATATCCTCCGCCTTGATCAAGGTCCAGCGAAAAGCGGAGCTGACCAGTCCCGCCAGCAGACCGACCGCGATCCCCTCCAGAATCAATCGATATTTCAAATTCTCCTGCCGTGTGAGCAACTCCCGCACGACATTTCCTTTTCTGCGTTTCTCAGTTTTTCTTGTCATATGTTTCCCTAATATCTTTGGATGTCTATCGCTGCCTTTGTCAACCGAAGGTATGTTCGCTTATGATAAGTACAGGTTTGTAGTCAGGTATTCCGGATCGCAGGTCACGTCAATGCCCATGCTTCTGAGCACCTGCTCGTCCCGATCGCTGAGGATCGCTGTGCAGTGCGCTCTGCAGCCGTTCAGGCTTTCCAGCATTCTGACCGCTTTCTCCGCGCAGGAGTTGTTCTCCGCCGAGATGGTCAGCGCCGTCAGTACCTCCTCCAGATTGAGGCTTGTCCGGTCGTAATGCAGGATATCCCCCTTAAGGCTCTGGATGCTGCTGAAAACATTCGGTGCGATCATATACAGATCGTCCGGGATTCCTGCGATTTTTTTGATTGCGTTCAGCACTGCAGCGCCCGCTGCCGCCATGCGACGGCTGCTGCGTCCGGTCACGATGCTGCCGTCCGGCATCTCGATCGCCATGACGACAACATTGACGTATTTCTTATCGCAGTTGCGTTTGTACTCCGCATATTCGCGCGCCGGAATCACGACCTTACGATCCTCCTCGCTCGCGCCGACCTCTTTCATCAGAAGCTCGGAACGCTCCAGCATGGATTCCGTAATCTTACCCTTTTTATAATCGCACTTCGCGATCATGAAGCGGCGGATGATCTCCTGTCTGGCCGCCTCCCGCACGACCTCGTCATCGGTGATGCAGAAGCCGACCCGGTTGACGCCCATATCCGTCGGTGACTGATATTCCGTCTCGCCGGTGATTTTCTCTATGATCCGCTTGACGACAGGGAACACCTCCAGATCGCGGTTGTAGTTGACTGCCATCTCTCCGTAAGCCTCCAGATGGAAGGAGTCGATCATATTGACGTCGCGCAGATCCGCAGTCGCAGCCTCGTAGGCGATATTGACCGGATGCTTGAGCGGCAGATTCCAGATCGGGAAGGTTTCAAATTTCGCATATCTGGCCTTCGTGCCGCGCTTGTATTCGTGATAGAGCTGGGAAAGGCTGGTCGCCAGCTTGCCGCTGCCGCCGCCCGGACCGGTCACGACCACCAACGGCTTCGTTACTTCGATATAAGGGTTGGCGCCGTAGCCCTCCTCACTGACGATAGTATCGACGTCCGTCGGATAGCCCTTGGTGAAGCAGTGCTTATAGGTTTTGATATCTCTGCGTTCCAGCTTGTTGATAAAGCGGTTGACCGCCGGCGCATCCTCGTAGCGGGTCACGACCACGCTGTTGATCTTCAGATTGTACTTGCGGAAGATGTCGATCAGGCGCAGCACTTCCAGATCATAGGTGATGCCGAAGTCCTGCCGCGTCTTGCTGTTGATGATGTCGCCGGAATAGATGCAGATGATGATCTCCGCCTGATCCTTCATGCGCTGCAGCAGCTTGACCTTTGCGTTTTCATCAAAGCCCGGCAGTACGCGCATCGCATGCTTGTCATGCACCAGCTTGCCGCCGAACTCCAGATACAGCCGTTTGCCGCTGCCCGCATTGATTCTTTCCAGAATATATTTGGATTGTTCTTCGATATATTTGTCTGCATCAAAACCTATTTCTCCCATTTGTACTTCCTTCCTGCTCGTTTTTTTCTGTTGCTGTTTCGTTTTTATATTTGTGCTTCTTATTCTTGTCTCGGATTCTTAATCTCTTGCTTTCTCTTGCTTTACTTACGTTTCTTACGTTTCTTGCTTTCTGATACGCTATGCGTCTTGTGTGCGTTACTGCACGTCGATCGTCAGGCGGTTCTTGCTCTCCGCCATACCCGAAAGACTGACATGATATTCGATGTCCACGTTGCCGCGAAAATCCGCTGCGTCCAGTCGGTTGATCACGCTGCTGGTCAGCACCTCGAGCTCTAACGGTCCGTACGGTGTATCGTAGGAGCTGCTGATGCGCCTGCCCTTTTCAAAATACAGCTCGGTCTGCGGACCGCCGCTGCCGATCCTGCGCATTTTGAGAGAGTCTCCACTGAGCTTCAGCGTTGTCTTGTAACCCGCCATCCCGGAAACATCGGTTTCATCATAGACGATATAGATGGCGCTGCCCCGGACGTAGAGCTTCCCGTCCGTCACGAACTCCATCTGTTCCTCTTCATGGCTTTCATAACATTGTTTCCCTGTGATTTTTAGTGTAATATCTTTCATACCCCAGTTCTATGATCCTTTCTACTGTATCCGGATACTTGACCCCTGCCGCTTCCCACAGGAGCGGGAACATGCTGTATTTGGTGAAGCCCGGAATCGTGTTGATTTCATTCAGATAAAGCTTGCCGGTCCTGCGGTCCTTAAAGAAATCCACGCGGCAATAGCCCTCGCCGCCGATCGCCTTGCACGCCTTGACCGCCATCATGCGGATCTCTTCGCGATCCTCCGCTGAGATCTCCGCCGGAATGCAGATACGCGAAGCACCGTCGCTGTACTTCGCCTCGTAATCATAAAACTCCGCGGACGACAGGATCTCACCGACCTCTGCTGCCGCCGGATAATCGTTGCCGAGGATACCGGTCTCCAGCTCTCTGCAGTCGACAAATTCCTCTACGATCACGCGGCTGTCGTAGCTGAGCGCAAGTGCAAGCGCTTCGATCAGCGACGTCCTGTCCTTCGCCTTGCTGATGCCGACGCTCGAACCCAGATTCGCCGGCTTGACGAAATTCGGATAACCGATCTGCTGCTCGATGCGCGCGAGTACCGTTTCCTGCTCGTCCTGCCACTCGGCCTTCGTCAGGAAAACATGCTTGCACATCGGCAGTCCTGCTCGCAGGAATACCTGTCTGGCAACCTGCTTATCCATCGCGACCGCCGACGCCAGCACGCCGCAGCCGCCGTAAGGAATATCCATCGTTTCCAAAAATCCCTGCAGCTTGCCGTCCTCGCAATATGGTCCATGTACGATCGGTAAGGCGAAATCTATATATTGCTTCAGGTCTCCCGGATTGAGGTCCTCCGCCTCCGCGAGCCAACTGCCGTTTTCGATGCTGTCGGCATCGCCGTCATATCGCTTCCATTTGCCTTCTTTGGTGATGCCGATATAGACCGGCTCATATTTTTGAGTATTCAGGACTCGGATCACCGATGCCGCCGAGAGCAGAGAAACCTCATACTCCCCCGACTTGCCGCCAAAAATAACGCCGATTCGTTTCTTTTTATCTTCCAATACGCTGCCTCCCCGCTTTGATAGCTGTCTCCATGTCTTCACTGTCTTTACTTCTTTTTTGTCTATGGTTTTCTGTCTCTGCTGTCTGATCGCCTTTGCCGATCATTTTTTCATCTCTGCCAGAATTCGCAGCAGATGCGCCTTGTCGAAATAGTACTTCTTGCAGCAGAACTGGCAGACCAGCTCCGCACCCTCGTCCTCCTCGATGATCTCAGTCAGATCCTTTTCGCCGATGGTCATGAGGATTTTTTCCAGACGTTCCTCCGAGCAGTCGCAATGCCAGCGCAGATCGCGCAGCTCCAGCGGCCGTACCTGATAGTCCTCCGGCATGCCCGCAAAGATCGCCTGCAGCATATGCGCAAGCATCTTCTCTTGCGATGCGTCCTTGCCGCCGCAGGCTTCCATTGCTTCCTCGACCAGCGTTGTGATCGGCGGCAGCCCTGCAAGCATCGTTTCCAATGCGGTGATGGCTTCCTCCTCTGCATTCGGCAGCATCTGGATTATCATGCCACCCGCTGCCAGTACGCTGTAGTCCGTATCGATCTTGACACCCAGCGAGATTGCTGTGTTCTGCTGCTCCGAGATGAAATAGTAGGCTGTCAGATCCTCGGCGATCTCACCGGAAACCAGTGCGATCGTACCGACATAAGGCTCCTTGAGCCCCAGATCCTTGATCACAGTCAGCTCGCCGATGCCCAGCGAACCGCCGACATCGAGCTTGCCTGCCTCGGTCAGCGGCAGCTCTACATCCGGGTTTGCGATATAGCCCTTGACCTCTCCTGCCTGCGTTGCGGTAGCCAGAATCTGTTTCGCCGGTCCGTCGCCCTTGAACAGCAGCGTCAGCTTATCGCCTGTGTTCTTTAAAAGTAGCCCCATGATCCCTGCGCCGGTCAGCACCCTGCCCAGCCCGGCTGTCGCCAGCGGCGTGGTATTGTGGATCGTTCTGGCCTCTTCCACCAGATCGGTCGTCACTGCCAAATATACGCGGAAAGATCCGCTGTGATCCATACCTGTCAATACTTTACTCATAAAGTCCCTCGTCTTTCCATTTGTTCTGCATGCGCTGTGCGATTTCCGCTGCGGCATCCTGTGCCTCCTGCGCTGCTTCTCCTCTGCAGAAAATATATGTCTTGAGCTTTGGTTCGGTGCCGGAGGGTCGGACGATGATGCGCGCCTGATCTGCCAGATCCGCACAATACAGCGGCGGCTTGCGGTAGCACAGTTCCTTTTTGACGCGAAATCCGTCCGGCTTCAATCCGTCCGCAAACAAGCGCTCCATGATGCGCTGCATCTTATCGCGCCCCTTCTCGTCCTGATAATAGACAGAAAAGCTCTTGCCTGCCAGATAGCCGTAGGTTTCATAGATGCTCTGCAAACGGTCGACCAGTGTCAACCCCTGCGCACGCGCCTCTGCCGCCGCCAGACAGATCAGCTGCGCTGCCATGATGCCGTCCTTATCCCTCGTATAATCACCGTACAGATAGCCCAGACTCTCCTCGAAGCCGAACAGGAAACGTTCACGCTCCCCGCTCTGCCCAAGCTGCTCGATCGCTGCAGCGATATTTTTGAAACCCGTAAAAACATTTTTGATGCGCACGCCGTAGTGCTTTGCGATGTCTTCGGTCAGCGGAGAACTGACGATGCTTTTCATCATTACCTGTCCGTCGCCGAGCTGTCTGCCGCAGGTGCCTGCCGCATGCACCCGGCAGACGTAATCGAAGAGGAGCTCTCCGACCTCATTGCCGCTCAGATGCTGATAACGTCCTGCGTGAAGCACCATCACGCCGAGCCGGTCGCTGTCCGGGTCCGTCGCCAGCAATAAATCCGGCAGGGCTCCCGCAGCCTGCCCGCCCTGCACCGACGCGGTTTGGGGCGTTTGATGCGGCACATGGTTTTCACACTGCTGCTCTCCCTGCCCGCCGTCTCCGGCTGACGCAAGCTGCATAAGCCCCTCGCCGCCGATACTGCCGCCTGCCGTACGCAGCGCCTCCGCAAAGGTTTCCGGATACTCCGGATTCGGTGACGGACAGGTCGGAAAATCACCGTTCGGCGCGTCCTGACGCTCTACACGCAGGATCTGCCGCACGCCGATGTTGTCAAGGGCTGTGAGCACATAGTCGCGCCCGCAGCCGTTCAGCGGCGTGTAGCAAACCCGCAGTTCGCCGAGCGCTTCCCTGCAGTGCGCCGGATCGTCCGTCCACCACAGCGTTTCTCTCTGCAGCGCGGCAAGATAAGCCTCCTTGATATCCTCTCCCAAAAAAGATATCGTACCTGTTTTCGCGCCTGCTGTCAAGTCCTTCTCCGCACCTTTTGGAAAGGTAGGTTCTGCCTCCATGTATTGCTCGATCAGCGCTGCCTTGCAGTCGTCGATCTGGTTGCCGTAATGGTCATAGACCTTGTATCCGTTATATTCCTTTGTATTATGGCTGGCGGTGATCATAATGCCGCCGTTCAGCCGCAGATGCCGCACTGCAAACGAAACGACCGGCACCGGGGTCGGTTCTGCAAAGAGGCAGCTGCTGACGCCGCACTGCGCGAACACCTTGGCAATGCCAACCGCGTATTCGCGCGAGTTGTGCCGCGTATCATAGCCGATCACCATCGCGGGCGCTTCATAACGCGCTGTGAGGTAGCGGCTGATCGCTCGCGTCGCCTTGCCTAACATGATCGCGTTGATGCGGTTCGTACCGACCCCCATCCTGCCGCGCAGTCCGGAAGTACCAAAGTGCATCGTGCGGCAAAAGCGATCATAAATTTCGCTTTCGTCGCCGCGGATTGCCGCGAGCTCTGCTGCCAGCTCCTCCGGCAGATGCTGCGCCTGCCAGCGTGCATATTCCTGTAAATGTTTTTCCATACTATTTTTATCTTCTGTCTTTATCTTCTGTAATCCGTTTAAGATACAATCTATGTGATATGTCTCTGATGTCTCTATCTGTCTCTGATTTTCCCGCTTATTTTGCCGCAGACCGCATGCAAAAATACGAAGAAATCTTTCACAGTTATTCTATCATATTTCACATGTTTTTTACACAGAAAAAACACAAAAGCGCATTATAATTTGGGTATCAAAAGAAAAACAGAAAGCCAGGGATCCGTTATGGACGATTGGGATAAATTCGAAACAGAAAAACCGCAGACAGAACCATGCGGCAATCAGCAGTCTGCACCGCAGCAGACCTTCTATACAGATACCGCAGCGGCACCGCAGAGAGCAAAAAAGGAAAAGAACACGTCTCCTTATGTCACCAAAAAATTCTTTGCCCTGATGCTGGTCGTCTGTATGGTATTATCCGCCGCAGTCGGTGCCGGGGCTTACGCGCTGGCGATCAGCAATTTTGGCGGCACCTCGGTAGATAAATCTGTACACCCCACGAACTACAATCTGGCGAAGGCCGCAGGCAGCGAGCTCTCGATCGAAGAGATCGTCGCCAAAAATGAGAACTCCGTCGTCGCAATCGAAACGGAATCCGTTGCCACAGACAGCTGGCTGCGCCAGTATGTGACGCAGGGTGCAGGCAGCGGCGTCATCTACAGCGAGGACGGCTATATCATCACCAACAACCACGTGATTGACGGTGCGAACAGCATCAAGGTCACCTTACACAACGGCAAGAGCTATGACGCGACCCTGGTAGCGACTGACGCGCAGACCGATGTCGCGGTCATCAAGATCGATGAGACCGGTTTGAGTCCGGTCAGCCTGGGCAGCATGGATCAGGTATCCGTCGGCAGTCTGGCGGTCGCCATCGGCAACCCGCTGGGTACGCTCTCCGGCACCGCAACGGATGGCATCATCAGTGCACTGGAGCGTGAGATCACCTTGGACGGCAAATCCATGACACTGATTCAGACCAGCGCCTCCATCAACCCGGGCAACTCCGGCGGCGGTCTCTTTGACCAGTACGGTGATCTGATCGGTCTGGTCGTTGCGAAATCCTCCGGCTCCGATGTCGAAGGACTTGGCTTTGCGATTCCGGTCGATAAGGTACAGTCCGTCGCGCAGTCGCTGATCAAAAACGGTTATGTCGAAGGACGTCCTGCAGCCGGGATTCAGATTCAGGATCTGACCGACAGCAGTACCGCGATGCAGTATGGTGTTTCCATCACCGGCGTCTATATCATGGGCGTGACCGGCGACAATGCCAAAAAGGCAGGTCTGCAGCAGGGCGATATGATTTATTACCTTGATGATGTCAAGATCACCGATTCAGCGACCCTGCTCAAGACGATCCAGAGTCACAAGGTCGGCGACACCGTCACCTTTACGATCGTCAGAGGCGGCGATATTCTGAAAGTTGATGTACAGCTTGAGGATTCCGCAAAGATACAGCAAAAAGCAAGTGCAAACACCAAAAAAGATGTGTCTGCACAGAACTAAATTCGCTTCTCCTACTAGTTTTTTATATACAGGAAAAGGCTCGGCAAACGCTGCTGAGCCTTTTCCTGTTATGGAGGCATATCGCGCAGCGATATGCTCGAACTTTCGTTATGCACACGTTTGTCCTCATGCGCTTTTTGCGGGGCGCGCGGTCTGCGTTCCTGTCGCGTCTCGCTTTCCGCAGGCTTAGGAAGCCGCGGATTGCTTGTACATGGCTCGCTTGTCCAGCAGCTCTCTGATCTTGGATTTGAGCACCAGTCGTCCCTGCTGATCGACATGGAAATTGTCTTTGTAGGCAGAATCCGCCGCGTCAACCATGCACAGCGGCGGGAACACGACGCACCACCAGTTCTCCCCTTCTCCTGCGCCGAGGGTGATGGTCAGCGCCTCATAATTGCCCGCCGGGAAGTAAATATCGTCATAGCTTTTTGCCGGTATGGCGCAGACGCCATACTGTGCGCGCGCTGTATCGCTGCACCCGGCGGCGCGCAGGCAGTCCTGCGCCCACGCCTCGATCTCAGCCAGGTGGGCTTTGATGTAGGCGCGGCTGGTCGCTGCGCGTATTGCGCTGCGGTCTGCCGCGCGGGCTGTTTGCGCAGTGCGCTCCGGCAAGGCAGCTGATGCGGAGGCTGCGAGCGCCGCTTGCTTTGCGGTGCCTGCCGCCGCATCTGCTGCCGCAGCCCGGGTCTCCGCCTGCAGCATGGCGGCGGTCAGCTGGTTTTCGAGCTTGCAG
>UQMQ01000076.1 GCA_900542245.1 uncultured Eubacteriales bacterium | reverse complement strand
CTGCCGCCGCATCTGCTGCCGCAGCCCGGGTCTCCGCCTGCAGCATGGCGGCGGTCAGCTGGTTTTCGAGCTTGCAGAATACGTGATTGCGCACCATGTATTTGATATTTTGGTCCTTTTGGCTGTTGCTGTTGGCGATCACGTGGAAGCGGATAATGCCCGGATACTCGTTGACGCTTTCGGGCACTGGCACAGGCAGGCTGTCAGCATCCGGCGCCCCATCCTGCATCGATTCCTCCTGCAGCATCGCTTCGTGCAGCGTACTGTCCTGCAGCCACCCCTCGGTTGCTGCCAAAATCCCCATCGCGATCACCATCAGCAAAAGGATGGTCACCCCTGTTTTTTTCTCTTTTTTGTCCATACTCTCCCTCCTGACAAGAAGATGATGGACATATTTTTACATTTCTATACCAGACCCTGCAAAATTTCTTCTCATGCACCGCGCGCTCGCGGCAGTGATTTCCCTGCGCTATTTCAGGATCAGCAGCTTCTGCCCCGGCTGCAGACTTTCCTCCTCCAGATGATTGATCTCCGCGATGGTCTCCACCGTACTCTTATATTTCTTTGCAATATCCCAGAGACGATCCTCCGGCTTGACGATGTAGATCACCATCGGCGCCGGACGCTGCGTGCCGCCGCCCTCGGCAAAGGCCGGATTGGTCAGCACCTGAATCGGCACTTCTCGCATGACCTCGGTCATGGCCAGCACGCTTGCGTTGCACTCGATCTGCTTGCCGTTGATTTTTTCTGCCCACAGATCTTTGATGTACATCTGCGCGCGCATGCTTTCGTTTCCGTTAAGCTGCGGGATGGTGGTCACCACGCGGAACGGTACTGCTTCGGTCACGCTGAGCATCTGCGTCTGCGTCTCCGCGTCACCCGCGCACAGACAGATCATCTTGATCGTCAGCGTACCCTCGGTAACAACTTTGCCCTGTTCACAACGGCTGCCTCCGCTGCTGATCTCGCCTCCGGTGTACAGGATGCGCTCGATTTCACCGCCCGGCACCTCCGGCGAGAAAATTTCACGTAGGGAGGACTCGCCCATCGTGGTGCCGACCAACGTTCGACAATGCTCTTCCTGAAAGTCGCAAAGAAAATCCTTTTCGCGATGGTAAGCGTCGACAATGACTTCTTTCTCGGTATTGCAGTAGATCTCGACCTCCGTCAGCAGATCGCCCTCCAACCGCAGCAGTTCTTCCCCGTCCTCGCCGCGCACCAGCTTGACCTTGAGGTCGCTGCCGTCAAAACAGATATGGCTCCCTGCGCCTGTCGCGCCGGACTGCAGCGGAATAAACTGCGTGAATTCCACTTTTTCACGTGCCTGATGCAGGTTTTCGCAAAACGCAGCCTCCTCCCGGCAGCGGTACAGGAGATTGACGCAGATAAAGCCGCTGATGACGATTTTTTCTCCGGTCACCTGCTTATAGTTCTCGACGACCGCGATGTCCTGACGCAGGATCGCTTCGATCGGGCATTCCGCCTTGATCTCAAGATCCTGGCTGATATGCAGCGTGTCAGTCTTACGCTGCGCGACATTGGTGATCTCAATTTTTTCGCGCTGCATCTGGATCTCTTCGCCGCTGATACCCTCAAAAAGCTCCAGATTGCGTTCTGTATATTCGCGTGCGTAGATTGCCAGAGAGATCTTGACGCGGTATTTGCGCTCGTTGATCACCATGTGTTCAATTTTTTCGATGCGGGTATCCATCTGCAGGGTCGCGCCCGGCGTGAGCGTCGTGTGCCATTGCTCCTGATACGGCACGCGGGTCTGCACCGCGATCATCGGTTCCCCGCCTTCCTGCTTTTCCGGCAGATACAGCGTCTGCAGCTCGATGTCGCCGGAAACGCTGAGGTAGTCCTCTCCTTTGCCGATCTGGCTGATTTCGCGGCTCGCCGGATGCGGTGTGCCTTCGATCAAAAGGATCCTCGCAAGGTCCGGCTTCGTATCCGGAACCAGGATATCTTCTTCTATGGTGATCACTGTTTTGGGTTTTTCGGTAATATTGGAAACCTGTACGGCGGTGTAGACGGCTTCCTTACTGACAGGTGTAATGACGCGCTCCTCCATCTCCTTGGCCGGCACCATCGCATACTCGGGTATCTCTTTTTCGTAGGTCATAGCTTTTCCCCTTTCCAGATTTGGTCTTGCTACAATCTATGCCCGGACACGTGCGCCTATACCTCGCGCAGCCAAAAATCTGTCCAAATCGCAAAAAAAGAAGACCTATTGGCCTCCTTTGACGATCTTATCTCCCTGCATCATGACGAACTCCTTGAGTCTTGCCAGATGCGCGTATGCTTCTTCTCTGGCCTTATCGGCGTTGCCGCTCATAATCGCTTCTTCGATTTCCTGATGCTCCAGCGGCTGGTTTTTATATCTCGAAAAATCATCGTAATAGATATAACGGAAACGCAGCGCAAGCTCCTGCACCTGCGAGATCATTTGGATCAGCGTCTTGTTGCCGCTGCAGTCCACGATGATCTTGTGGAAATTTTCGTCCCATTTGATGATCTCGGAAGTATCCTCCGACTCGACCGCCTGCTTGTACGCGTCGGTCGCCTCCTGCAGCTGCAGCTTTTCCTCCGGTGTGATTCGGGTCGCGGCCATGCCTGCCGCCAGGCTCTCTAAGTACTGTCTGACCTCCAGCACGTCGACCATGTCCTTGATGGAAATGTCGGACGCGTAAGCGCCCTTCCGCGGTTCGATGGTCACCAGACCCTCCTTTTCCAGCTTACGGATGGCTTCTCTGACCGGTGTACGGCTCACGCCCATATCGTCTGCCAGCTCGACTTCCATCATTCTGTGTCCGGGTGCAATCTCTCCTTTGAGAATTTGTCGTTTCAATTCTTCATACACGATCTCTCGCAATGGCTTGTGATTCTGCAAATCAAAATTCAGCATTTCCTCCACCTCGAAATTCTTTCTTACTGTTCTACATCTTTTTCTGCTCTTCTGCGTCTTACATCTTTTACATCTTTTGCTTTCCATCTCTGTATGTAAAGCTGTCCGGTCTTACCGGATGGTGTCCGCCCAATAGGCTTCAAACCCGGCTTTCCTGATCTCCGTGCAGGCCTGTTTTGCCATACGGTAGGAATCATAGAAGCCGATGACGGTCGGTCCGCTGCCGCTCATCAGCACCTTGCGTACGCCGTCCGTTGCCGCGATCCGATCCTTGAGTGCCCGGACTCTCGGATAATGCGGCAGGGTATAATTCTCTAAAACATTGATCATGTTTTGGTAGACAATTTCATCATCTCTTTGTCTGAGCGCTCGTTTGAGCTGCGCCAGATCCGGATGCGTCGGAATCTCGCAGGCATCGATGCCCGCAAAAACCTCTCTGGTCGATACGCCGAATGCGGGCTTGGCAAGCACTAGATACTTGCGCAAGCCGCGCCGCAGCGCGTGCAGCTCCTCGCCCCGACCGGTTCCCCATGCGCAGCGATACGATGTGTTCTGTACCAGTACGCAGAATGGAATGTCCGAGCCTAGCGTCTCTGCGATTGCACACAGCTTCCGCGTATTGCAGTGCAGCCGCCACAGACGGTTCAGTGCAATCAGAACCGCTGCACAGTTGCTGCTGCCGCCGCCAAGTCCTGCTGCGACCGGAATCCGTTTTTCGATATGAATGTGCAGTCTTCCCTGCGGGACTGCCCCGCATTGCTGTGCCTGTGCGATCATGGCCTCCGCTGCCCGATACACCAGATTTCTCCGGTCGGTCGGCAGATAGGGTTTCGTCGTCGTCACCGTGATCTGCACAGGTTCTTTCCCTGCATCGCGGTGTTCCTCCTGCCAGCGGAGCTGTATCAGATCTGCCAGAGACACCCGCTGCATGATGGTATCCACGCTGTGGTACCCGTCGGGTCTGATGCCGGTGACGTCCAGCGCCAGATTGATTTTGGCGTATGCGCGGATCTCCAGTTCTCGCTGTTCCCGTACGGCAGTCATAGGGTCACCTCTTTCACATGTTTTTCGCATGTTTTGCTTTTCGGTTTTCGTTTTTTACGTCTTGCGGTTTTGCTTGTTACGACCGATCGGTTTCGTCTATGTTAGACGAAATGAGAGGTACATGCCCTCTCATCGGTCTGAGATCTATTTCTTTTTTATTTCTTTTTACCCTTGCTCTGCGCTTTTCTGCGAGCGGCTCTGGCTTCTTCCTCTGCTTTTTTTGCCTCTGCCAGCGCTTTCCTGCCCGTTTTGTATTTCGCCCCAGCCGCCGAGATCGGACGCGGCGCCTTTACTCTATAGTTGCCGTTGTCCTCTTCGTAGTCGTCATCGTCTTCCGCATCCTCAGCCATCTTTGCGCGCTTCGCCGCTCTCTTGGCCTTGTCTCTCTGATCTTTTTCAACGATCTCTTCAACGGACTTGCCGGTTCTCTTCGCTTCTTTATATGGGTTGACCTTTTCTTCTTTTGCTCTTTCAGCTTCTTCCTTTGCCGTTTTTTTCATACTGCGCATGGTGAAGAACATGATGCCGCCGTACATGACGACCATCATCAAAATGTTGATGAGCGTGTTCGCCTGCTGGTTCATCGTACGGAAGGTCACGCTCTGGTCTGTGCCAAGTGTACTGCCGTTGTCAGCCACAAGATCCTTGGAAATTTTGAGCGTATATTCCGTATTGCTTTCAACCTTAACATCGGAATGGTCTCCGGTATTATCGAGCAGCACCAGAATGATGCCCTTGACGCCCTCTTCCTTGACGTCCTCCTTCGGTACGTACAGCACCATCAGCGGCAGACTCTTTCCCTCCGGATCTACGAGCTGGAACGCCTTGTCGTTTTTGTTTTTGAGGACCTCCTCCGAAAACTCCGTATCAAAATACAGCTTTACGCCGACGTTCTCCATCGCTGTACCGGTTGCGCCGTCCTTCGGATAGGCTTCTACAAGATTAAAACTGCCTGCAGCCGCGCTGTCCGCAAAGCAAACAGCTGTGCAAAGCATGATCGTTACGATTACTAGGCTTAAAATCCGGCCTGCTCTTTTCATTATTTTGTTTCCTCCGATTTCTCTTCTTTAGTAGTTTTTTTGGCGGCTCTCAGTGCACGAAAAAAGTCGCGGACAATGCCGCCGCATGCCTCCTTGAGAGGGCCGTCCTCTATTTCGATGACTTCCACATAGTGGTTGAGCTTTTTTTCCTGTACGATATTAAATATCGACCCGCAGCCTCCCGCCTTGGGATCCATGACGCCGATATACAGCTTCTCGATGCGTGCCCAGACGATCGCCCCCGCGCACATGCTGCATGGCTCCATCGTCACATACATGCTGCAGCCGGTCAGACGTTTCCAGCCCAGCGTCTCGCCGAGATACTTCCCCGCCTGCCTAATCGCAAGCATTTCCGCGTGCGCGGTCGGGTCCTTGGCGGTCAGTGTCATATTATGTCCGCGGCCGATGATAACCCCGTCTTTTACGATGACCGCGCCGATAGGAATCTCCCCCTGCGCCTGCGCGGCTTTGGCCTCTGCGAGTGCCTCGGTCATGAACTTATCCATACTTTTATTATCATAACACACTCAAGTGGATTATTCAACCTTTTTGTGTGCTGCATCCTTTGCAATTCCCGCAATTACCCGAGAAAATCCGCCGCTCGCACCCTTTTTCGCCTCTCCTACACCTCCGACAGCGCCAGTGTATCGGGATTGACGCGCGCGATCCAGTAGCCGTAAAGGTAATCCGTCACCGCATCCTCCAAATGCGCAAGATCCTCATACAACGCCGCGCCGCCGCGTATCGGCTGCCAAAGCGTAAATCCGGTCGCGCCGCCCGCGGGCTGCTCGTCCCGCAGGAAGCGCCCCGGCACAGCCACAAAGCTCTCGCTGCCCTTTTGCCCGATCAAAAAATGCCCATGCTTCTCCGCCTGCGCCGCGCCCTCCGGGCAGAACTGCGCCAGCAGCGCGATCTGCGTCTGTCGATGCCAGACAGCCCCGGTCTCGTCCGCATCAAAAATGCCGGGCAGCGCCTGCAGTGCCGCCTCCGGCTGCTGCTCTCCGCCTTCCGTCTGCACCTGCATGGTCTCCTTTGCTTTCTCTCCCTGCTGTGCAGCTTCCGGCGCGCGTTCCGATAACCTCTGCATGGCCGCCCCGCCTTGCCCGGCACGCTGCTTCTGCAGCAGCTGACTCAAAAAATACATGACATATGGTCCGTACTGATTTCCCATTTTGCCCTCCTGTCCGCCGCCGCAATTGCGGGCTTGCGGATTCCCGCTTTTTTTAGTAGAATCAATACTATAACATATGACAGGCGAGGTGTATCTTATGATTATGGATATTCTGGTTTTGATTCTTTTCGCGCTGACGATCTTCTTCGCCATGCGTAGAGGCTTTGTGATGACTGTCGTCAGTTTCCTGCGCGGCATCGCGACCATCGTGATCGCATGGTTCTTCTGCGACGATCTGGCAGTCCTGCTTTTGGATAAAACAGGCTTCGGCACTGCGCTGGCATCCAAGATACAGGGCGTTCTGACCGAAACGTGGACTTCCTCACAGGCTTATGAAATGCTGCCGGCGCTGCTCAGATCCGGTACCGACACCGCCGCAGCTGCCGCCATCACCGATGGTACGGACAGGCTGACGCATCTGGTGCTGACGATTCTCTGCTTCTTCTTGATTCTGATTGTTCTGCGGCTTGTGCTGACGCTGCTGATCCACGCGTTTTCGCACGAATATCGGGGCGGCTTTGTCGGCGGCATGGACTGGCTGTTGGGCATCCTGATGGGCGTGCTGCTGGGCGCGCTTTCGGTACTCCTGTTCCTGGCGCTGCTGTTTCCGTTGGTTGGTATCTTCCTGCCGTCCTACTGCGATACCGTTGCAGGCTGGATGGATGACTCATACTTTGCAGAGGATCTTTACAACAACAATCTGCTGCTGATCCTGTTCCGCGATTTTATATAAGGAACAGCGTTTCGATTCTACATATGGTGGGTATATTAACTAAATAATACCGCATCGCAACTACATGCAGTTGTGCGTGCTTGCAAGGAGGAAACCATCATGAGTGTTACGATCACAGGAGACGCCCCGCACAAAGAGGCGCTGGCTTATGCCGATTATTTAGAGAGAAAATATAACCGCAAATTAAAGACCTTGGATATCCATATCGACGGTGACTATGCAGACCTGAACTATGCATTCGAGCAGGTACCGTTTGAACGTATCCGTCGTATCACCGGCTATCTGGTCGGCACGATGGATCACTGGAATAGCGCCAAAGCCGCCGAAGAGGCAGACAGAGTCAAACACGCTGTAGACGCCCCCTCCGCCTGCGGCTGCGGTTTAGAACAGCTATAACATGTACAGAAATGTGAAAACGGACAGCATGACCTTGGACGTTCCCAGGCAGCCGCTGTCCGTTTTTGTTTTTGCATATGAAATATGAGCTTTCACGTCATGCTTACGTTCATGCCGCACACGCGCCTGCACTGCATCATCCAATGCTCCCGATCAGTGCGCCCGCAATCAGCGCAGTCAGCGCGCAGATGCAATATAGATACTTGCCGAGCGGGTAAAACCATGCACCGATCTGTTTTCTGCCGCCCTCGCTGACCGCCTCGATGGCTGTCGCTTTAGGCAGGACCCAAAAGAACATGAGACCTGCCAGCAGCGCGCCGAGCGGGCAAATATAAATCGAAACCACATCCATCCACTGCGCAGTCCATGGCTGGATCAGTACCGAAATGACCGCCCCGATCAGACCAATCACCGCGACCGCTGATACTCTGCGCAATCCGAGCTTTTCCTGGAGGAACGCCACAGGCACCTCGTAGAGATTGACGATCGAGGTCGCGCCCGCGAACAGCACGCAGATAAAGAAGAGCATGCCGACCACCCGGCCGCCAGCCATGCCGTTGAGCACGTTGACCAGATAGACGAACATCAGCCCCGGTCCTGCGGTATCCGGTGTCACGCCGCCCACGCCCATCGCAGGCAGGATCACCAGCGCCGCCAGCATTGCTGCGATCGTGTCGAAAATCGCCACGTTGCGCGCCGCACCCGGCAGATCCTCGCGCTTGTCCAGATAGGAACCGTAGATGACCGAACCGTTGCCCGCCACCGAAAGCGAGAAAAACGCCTGTCCAAAGGCAAAAATCCAGACCTCCGGGTCCGCAAGCCCTTGCGGGTTCAGTGTGAAAATATAGCGGTATCCCTCGCCGGAACCCGGCAGGAACGCGATGTAGATACCCAAAAGCAGAAACAGACCGAACAGAAGCGGCATCATGATCTTATTGGCTTTTTCGATACCGCCGCTGACGCCCATCGCCATGATGAGCAGCGCTGCCAGCAGACCGACAATCTGCCACGTGCTGTTGCCGATCGTAAAAATACCGCCGTCCAGCATCATGCGCACCGCCTCCGGCAGAGAGTCCGCGCCCGGCGCTGCCGCATCGAAGCTCCCGCCGATTGTACCCATGTCAGTGCCCATCGCGAACAGCTGCCCGGAGATGCCCATGAAGCAGTATTTGAAAATCCAGCCCATCACGACCGTATAGCCGATCGCGAGACCCATCGCACCGATGACCGGAATCGCTCCGATCACGCTGCCGATTGTACGCTTGCCCCATCTGGTCTCGGTACACTTGCCGAAAGCCCCGACCGGACCGGCCTCCGCCCAGCGTCCGAGTGCAAATTCCTCGATCATGCCGGAAGACGCAATCAGAATCACAAACAGTATATACACGATCAGAAATGTCATACCGCCGTATTTCGATACCATGATCGGAAACCGCCAGATGTTGCCCATCCCGACCGCGGAGCCGATACACGCAATAATAAAGCCGGTTCTGGTTTTGAATCGGTCTCTTTCCATAAAATATTCCTCCTCTATTCCTCCAGGATCTTCTGCTCACCAAAGGTCGTATTGTCTGTATACAGGTCGTTCCACGAGATTGCTTCCTGCGCGCGGCCCGCGTGAATATAGTCGAGCAGTACGCGCGAGTTGTGGTAGAGCGCCGGAATCCCGTATTTGCGGGCGTAGCGCTCCCACAGGGTCATGAACGTGTTCTTGAACGCGGTATAAAACAGCGGGGCGAGCGTATTGCCGCTGACCAGCGCGAGCGCGTGATGAAATGCAAAGTTATAATGCGCCGCCTCTGCCGGATTTGCGGCATGTCCGATGCCCTCTACGGCAAGATCCAGTCCCGCATAGTTCTCCGCGTTCATGCGATGCTCCGAAAGCAGAATGACCATATTATCCAGCGCACAGTGAAACTCGTTAAAGGATTTGACCTCCTCCGCGCACAAGCTGCCTCCATCGTGGTTCATCAGCGAGAGCAGGGTCTCCTTGCCGCCATCCATGCGAAAATCCGATACGAACGTTCCGACGCGTGGGCGTACAAGGACAAATCCGTTCGCTTCCATTTCAAGAATTCCGGCATGAATGACCGCCTTACTGACCGCGAAACGTTCCGCGAGTTCTCTCTCCGATGGAAGCTTCTGCCCCACAGACAGCCTGCCGGAGAGGATATCCTTTTCCATTTGCCGTATGAAGCTATCCTTCAGCGATAAGGTCTTTTGCTTTTTTACTTCCATCGTATCGTCTCCATCCCTCACAGCTCACTGTTCGCCGCACGCCGCGCGCCGCCCAAGCTGCGACACAGGTCTCTGCACTGCACCATGCACATCACGCAGCGCTTTGCGCTCTCCTAAAACAAAGCCGGGCGCGCGGCCCGGCTTCTCGGCTTCTGTGATCTTACTTTACATAAACCTTCGGCAGGCGCTGTCCGAACGCACAGGTGATTTCATAATTGATCGTGCCTGTCGCGTTTGCGATATCGTCAGCCAAAATGGTATGCTTGCCGTCGCTTCCCATGATAATGACTTCATCGCCGACCTTGACATCCGGTACATCGGTCACATCGATCATGCACTGGTCCATGCAGATATTGCCTGCGATCGGTGCGATCTTACCGTTCACGATGACTTTCGCGTGCTGGGAATACGGGCGTGGATAACCGTCCGCATAGCCGAGCGCGATGGTCGCAATCTTGCTCGGTCTCTTCGAAATAAATTTGCGTCCGTAACCAACGGAGAAATCAGCCGGGACATCCTTCAGATGCACGATGTTCGCTTTGACGGACATCACCGGTTTGATGGAAAGTTCTTTCACATCTACCTCATCGGAAGGGTAGCATCCATAGAGGATAATGCCCGGGCGGCATGCATCGAAGTATACAGACGGCAGCTCCATGATGGAAGCGCTGTTCGCCAGCGTGCGGAACGGGATCTCGATGCCCGCCGCCGTCAGTGCTTCGTAGAACTTATTGTATTTTGCCTCCTGCTGATGGGAATAGGTCTTATCGAACGCATCTGCCGTAGACATATGCGAAAACATGCCTTTGATCTTGAAGTTTTCGAGTGCCGCGATCTTCTTGACATCCTCCACCGCAAAGTCGAGGTCGTCTGCTAGATAGCCGATGCGGCCCATCCCGGTATCCACCGCAATCAGCGCGTGTACGGTCTTGCCCTTTGCCTTTGCTGCCGCGGCGAAGGCAGCTGCATTCTCAGATGCACAGACAACCGGCGTAATATCATAATCGACGATGGTGTCCGCATACATGTCCGGGGTCAGACCGAGCATGATGATCTCTTCCTTTGCGCCGGCCTCACGCAGGGTGATCGCCTCCTGCAGCGTCGCGATCGCAAAAGTCTTACAGCCGTTCGCGCGCAGCACCTCCGCGACTTTGACAGAGCCATGACCGTAAGCGTCTGCCTTGATGACGCCGATCATCTGTCTGTCTCCGATTTTATCTTTGATCTGTTTGATATTGTAATCTAAATTGGTTAAATTGATCTCAGCCCAAACGGGTCTTAATGCTTCTTTATACATGATGCAAATCCATCTCCTTTATCTCAACGAATCAATTTTGTATACACCAGAATTATATGCCTCTTGCGGCGTAAATTCAAGCGATTTCTTGCAAATCATGCAGATTCCCGCGCAGATTTTTCTCTGCAGTTTTCGGTTCGCGCAGTCCATGGGTTTTCTTCCTCCGTCACTACGCAATGCAAGCCTCCGATTTGAGCAGACCGCCGACCAGCACAAAATAGCGCGGCACCTTGCCCTCTTCGATCCACTCGAGCGGGATTCCCAAAAAGTCATGCACCGTCTTGCCGACATTGCCGCCGATGGACTCAATCGAATACCGCAGCTTGTCCGGATATCTGCAAGGCTTGCCCTGCGGTCTGGTGCAGTTTTCTTCGCCGCACACGCTGCAGCTGCCCGCTGACAGTGATACAGACCCCGGATGCGCCGCTTCCATCGCAAACAATTCCTCGCTCATACGTGCCTTGACTTCTGCCATGATCCGCAGGCTCTCCGCCTCTGTCGTTCCCTCCTCGAAGAAAATCTGATAGCCGAGGATATACAGCTTTTCGTACTGTTTCCAATAGGCTTCCTGCTTAAAATCATAGGAAGGGCACGACCAAAGCCGGTCATAGTTCTTGCACGCCTTGCAGTACGCCAAAAACTCCTCGACGTTTACATACTGCGCAAGGTAATCCTTGACTGTGATTTCCTTTTCATAACGCTTCGTCTGATACATTGTTTCCTTCTCCTTATTTTTCAGTTCGATTTACGATCTTCGTTATACACATGGGCAGATAGCCGTTGACGAATACCG
>UQMQ01000075.1 GCA_900542245.1 uncultured Eubacteriales bacterium | reverse complement strand
CTCGCCCGGCGCGGCTTCGTCTGCTGCCGCCTCTCCCTCGACCGCTTCGCCTGCCGCACTCTCTCCGCTGTCCTCTACCGCAGGCGCCGCATCCTCCGCATCGTGGAAGTTCCAGAGATCCGTCGCTTTCCCGATCGTGATGTCAAAGGCACCGTCCGACAGGCGTCCGTATTCCAAACCTTTTTGAATCACTTCGATCGCCGTATCGCTGACCGTCACTGCCTTGCCGCCTGCCGCATTGATGCGGGCAATATCGGAGGTCTCAATCGTCTTGCTGAGAATCTTCTCGTAAGCATCGCAGAGTTTGAATGCGTCCGTAATCAGCTGATACAGCTGTCGCTGCTGTTCTGCTTCGTCTGCCGCTGCGAAGCTGCCGTCCGCATCCTCGATGCCAAAAATCGTGATCGTGCAGATCGTGTCTAAATAGAAACCTGTTTTGCTGATTCCCGGATTCTCCTCCGTTTTCCCATTGGCTGCACAGCCCGTTTGTGCTATAATAAGAGTAATTACAAGCAAGACACCGAGCAGATGCCGCAAATGCCGCTTTGGCAGCCGCTGCGCCCGCGTCCGGCAGGTCGTTTTGCGTTTCATAAACCATTCCTTTCCATGCGGCAGAAGCCGGACGGCACATATCCCCCTCCGCGCGTTTCTCTGCGAAGCACCGCGTATTTTGATATCGCAAGCCGCTTTTGCCGATATAGCCTGAACATACAGCGCGCTGACCTTCGCAGCCCGGCATACTGCCAACGGCAAGCGACAATCTGCGCGCAGGAGTTTTCCATGATTAAAAAAGCTGATATCCTTCTTTTTGTGTGCCTGCTGCTTTTCGGCATCGCCGTTTCGTGGCTGTCGCTTTCCGGCAGCATCACCGGAGAAAATGTGCGCGTCACCGTCGACGGCAAGCTGTACGGCGTCTATCCGCTCAGCGAGAACCGGGAGGTCGAAATCGACCATGCAGGCCACACAAATCATATTACCATAAAAGACGGCACCGTTGCAATGACTTCTTCTTCCTGCAAGAATCAGGTCTGCGTGCAGACAGGCGCCATTTCGCAGACTAAGGACGTGATCGTCTGCCTGCCGAACAAGATTTTGGTTGAGATCATCGGTGACAAGCACAAAGGAGGTGGGGTCGATGTCATCTCCGGATAAGACGCGCGCGGAACGTTCCCTGCGCGAAAAAGGCGCGCGCAAAACCAATGATTGCGGCGGGCTTTATGGGCGTTCTCGCGCCGGCCGCACACGCAGGCTCGCCTTTGCCGCGATGTTCGCTGCGCTCGCGCTGATCTTTTCGTATGTGGAGATGCTTGTGCCGATTCCTGTACCGATTCCCGGTGTGAAGCTCGGTCTTGCGAATCTGGTCATTCTCATCGCTCTTTACCGCTTGGGGTTCCGCTACGCCTTCACCATCAACTGTGTGCGCATCGTGATCGCGGGACTTCTCTTCAGCGGTGTGTTCGGCATGCTCTACTCCTTTGGCGGCGGCATACTCAGCATCCTCGTCATGTACCTGCTGTATCGCACGAAGCTGTTCAGCATGGTCGGCATCAGCATGGCCGGCGGCGTCATGCACAATCTGGGGCAGCTTTTGACCGCCTGCGCGATCATGTCCAATATCAGTCTGCTGAGCTACTTCGCCGTCCTGTTTTTCAGCGGTCTCATCAGCGGTATCCTGATCGGCATCCTGGCGTATAGCATCGAACAGCGCCTGCCCGCAGACTTCCGCTAAGTGCAAGGGACAAATTATTTCAACACGATTGTGAGGTAACAGTATGGAAATCAAACGCATTTGTCAGATCTATTTCAGTCCTACCGGCACCACCGAAAAGGTCGTGCAGGCGGTCTCTGCGGCCCTTGCGGACGACCTCGACGTAAAATCGTTTATTTACGATTTCACACTGCCGCAAGCCCGCACCTCCTTCCCGCAGCTCGCGCCGTCCGACCTTGTGCTGTTCGGCTGTCCGACCTATGCAGGACGGCTGCCGAACCTCCTGCTCAAGTATCTGGATACCATCGACGGCAGCGGCGCAATTGCCGTTCCCATCGTGACTTTCGGCAACCGCGCCTTCGACAATTCCCTCATCGAGCTGCGCGATATCCTTGAAGCGCATGGCTTCCATACGATTGCGGCGGCGGCGTTTGCATGCGAGCACTCCTTCTCGACCACGCTGGGGGCGGGACGGCCGGACGCAGACGACCTCGCAGAAGCAGTAACCTTTGCACATGCTGTCACCGGCAAGCTTGCCGCCCTTGCGGCACTTGACACCCTGCCCGCGCCGATTGCTGTTGACGGAGATGCGGAAGCAGGCTACTATCAGCCACGCGACCGCCATGGCGTCTTTATCGACATCCGCAAGGTCAAACCGCTGACGAGCGATGCCTGTGATCAATGCGGTCTCTGCGCTGCAGTCTGTCCGATGGGCGCCATCGACCCAAGCGATGTCACGAAGGTACCCGGCATCTGCATCAAGTGCGGCGCCTGCATCAAAAAATGCCCGCAGAGCGCCAAATACTATGACGATACGGGCTATCTCTATCATAAAGAAGATCTCGAAGCCATGTACGGCGTGCGCCGCGCCGCAAACAGCTTCTATCTTTCGTTTTAGCTAGCTTAGCTTAACTTAACTTAGCTTAACTTAGCTTAGCTTAACTTAATTTCAATTTACTTTGTCTCGCTTCGTTTTGCTTCGCTCTGCTTAGCGCTGTGAGCTGTTCTTTGCCTCCTCCGGGATGGTAATGCTGTCGACATTGTCCGTCCCGGTAATGGTCATGCGCATATACACTTTTTCAACAGTTACATTCGCCATCGCATCACCGCCGAGTTTTTTGATAATGCTCTGCATCATCGATGTCATATCAAAAGCGTACTGCACCGGCATCACAGTCTTTGCCTCCGTATCGACCCAGATCGTGATCGGCATACTGCCGATATCCGTAAAAAGCTCCTTGCGCGTATCTTCGTCAATATCACTGCTTAAGCCGATTTGCGAAAGCACGCCGGATTCATCCAGTACTTGCTGAAAATATTCCTCCGAAAGCACGCCCTCGTACCGGGTCGTTTCTACACCGTTGATCGTCTCTGTACCGGCAGCTGCAAAATCCTGCATGGCGGAAACATAAAGCTCCATCACCTTCGCGATATCGAACTGCTGTGCCATGGAGGTCGTGCTGCCGTCTCCGGCATTGTACCAATTCCCGCCGAACTGCGTGTAGACCTGTAGCTTCTCGTCTACAGTCTCGCAGTACAGCTTGTTGGTCATGTCCATCGTTTCACCGCCGGTCTCGATCGTACCGACTACGTCCATTTCACACTGCAGCGGCTCATGGATGTTTTTTTGGTCGTATGTCAGATGCATCCCGATCGTCGTGTCTCCGACAGCCATATCCATCTCCATTTCGGACTCTGCAGTCATGCTCTGCGCCGCATTTAAATTCTCTACGGCTTCCTTCAAAACTTTCTCATCCTGATTACAGCCCGTCATCGCAAGCAGCAGACAAAACAGCAGGCAGATCACAAATATCCTTTTCCCGTTTTGCATTAAATTCTGATTCATGCACATCTCTTCTTTCTCTCCATTGTCACAGATCGTTCATTTCTTATCGTTCATTCCATTTATTTCAAAGTCATACACTTCTTGTTATTCATTTTATGTCATACACTTTGGCGCCACGCACTCCGAAGTTCATTATAGGCTCTGCCGCCTCCGTTGTCAACACACAAAAAGCCCCGACGGGGCGCGGCCGATGCGCACACAGCTATGCACGCATCGGGGATCGCCCGCCGGGGTGTCTATTTTGTTTTTAGAAAGGTTTCACCTTATGCCTCAGCCTGTGCCGGGGCCGGAGCTTCTTCCTTTACTGCCGGTTTTCTTTTTGCTCTCATGTTGTTGATCGCGTTAGTCGGACATTCCTTCGCGCACATACCGCAGTTCTTACACTTTTCCGGATCGATGTACGCATGGTTGTTCTCGATGGTGATCGCTTCGAATTTACATACCTTCGCGCACTTGCCGCAAGCGATACAGCCGTTGCTGCAAGCCTTGCGGGTCACCGCGCCCTTGTCCTCGGAGTGACACTGCACCACGACCTTGTTCTTCGCCGGAGCGATGCGGATGACATGCTTCGGGCAAGCTGCCGCGCAGGCGCCGCAGCCGGTGCAAAGCTCTCTGGCAACCACTGCGACACCATCGCAGATCTTGATTGCGTCAAAGTTGCAGGCTCTGGTACAATCGCCCAGACCCAGACATCCGTATTTGCACTGGTTCATGCCGCCGAACAGGTTCGCTGCCGCGCTGCAGGACTGAATGCCTTCATATTCAAGCAGAGATTTTGCAGCTTCCTTGTTGCCGTTGCACATCACAGTCGCAACCTGCGGCTCCGCAGAACCTGCTTCTATGCCCAAAATCGCTGCCAGCGCAGCTGCGCAGTCTGCGCCGCCGACCGGACATTTGTTCGGACCAACACCCTCCGGATCTGCTGCCAGTGCAGACGCATAGTCATCACAGCCTGCGAATCCACAGCCGCCGCAGTTTGCGCCCGGAAGTGCTTCTCTTAATTTTACAACTGTTTCGTCTACCGGTACGAAGAATACCTTCGCCGCGATTGTCAGGATGACAGCAAAGACGAAACCAAGCGCTACAACCAATAATACCGGTGTTAAAATTGGATTCATTCTTTTCGCCTCCTTTTATACTAAGCCGCCGAATCCCATGAACGCAAGGGATAAGATAGCAGCCGTTGTCATCGTGATCGGAACGCCCTGGAACGGTGCAGGCACCGCCGTATTGCCTTCCAGCTTCTGTCTCATGCCGGAGAAAATAATCATAGCCAGCAGGAAACCGACGCCTGCGCCGAGTGAGTTGATCAGCGCCAGTCCATAACCGTAGCCCGCATCGATGTTGTTGATACATACACCGAGTACCGCGCAGTTGGTCGTGATCAGCGGAAGGTATACACCCAGAGACTTATGCAGTGCCGGAATGAATTTTTTGAGTACCATTTCCACGAACTGTACCAGTGCAGCGATAACGAGAATGAATACGATGGTCTGTAAATATGCAATTTCAAATTGATTCAAAATCTGCATGATCGGCCATGTTGCTGCCGTCGCGAGTACCATAACGAAGGTAACCGCAACACCCATTCCGATGGCGGAGTCTAACTTCTTAGATACGCCAAGGAACGGACAAATTCCGAGGAATTGAGCAAGAACATAGTTGTTTACTAAAATCATACCGATTAAAATACTCAGCCACTGTGCCATTATGCTTCAACTCCTTTCTTTTCGATTGTCACGCCGTCGAGCTCAGAAATGCACTTTTCCTGCTGGCACATGCTAGCAAGCGCACAGCCCTGGCATCCGAAGTCTCTCGGCTTTTTGCCCTTGGAGGCAAGAATCTTATTCACAACTGCAATCGCGCAGGCATAGACGAAGAAGCCGCCCGGAGCCAGTGCGATGATCAGCATCGGGTGTTCGGAAATGAACGGAATGGAAACGGTCAGCTTCTGTACCAGCTCTTCACTTCCCAGGAAGAATCCGGAGAAGATCGTACCGTTGCCGATGATCTCTCTGACTGCACCGATGCAGGTCAGGGAAAGGGTGAAACCAAGACCCATGCCGACGCCGTCTAATGCGGAATCCAGCACGCCGTTCTTGTTTGCGAACATTTCGGCTCTGCCCAGAATGATACAGTTTACTACGATCAGCGGCAGGAATACGCCGAGGGAATTGTACAGCGGTTCAGCAAATGCCTGTACGATGAACTGTACCAACGTTACGAATCCTGCGATAACGACGATATAGCATGGGATTCTGACTTTGTCCGGAATGATCTTCGCAAGCAGCGAGATGACGATGTTGGAACAAATCAGTACCGCTGTCGCCGCGATACCCATACCCATACCATTAAACGCGGAGGATGTCGTCGCGAGTGTCGGACAAGTACCCAGCAATAATACGAGGTTCGGGTTTTCTTTGATGATGCCCTTTGTGAGGACTGCTAATCTATTTACTTTTTCTTTCATTAGTTAGCACCTCCTATTGCTTCAAATTGCGCAAGTGCCGCGCAGACTCCCTGGTAAACACCGTTGGAGGAGATCGTCGCGCCGCTGATGAAAGTCACCGCGGAATCACCCTTGATGTTGTCAGCGTTCGCGAGCTCTGTCAGACCCTTGTACTGCTCCAGATAACCGGAGTCATGCGCCTTGGTACCCAGACCCTTGGTATCCCCATGTGCCGTAACCTTCACGCCTGTGATCGCGCCTTCGCTGTCGATACCGACCATTTCGGTCAAAAGACCGCCGAAGGAGGCTGTCTTCACGGTGACGACCATGCCGACGCCGTCCGCAACGTAGCAGTCCTCGACAAATACCTTGTCAGGTACTGCAACGACCAAATCTCCCTCATACTTGGTGAAAGAGGTCGCTGCCGGAAGCAGCTCTGCTCTCGCCGCGTCAGCTGCTTTTGCAGTGTTGTCTGCGATGATCGGCGCAGTGATGGAGTTTACGTAAGCCAATGCGAAGGTAATGACCAGACAGATCGCTACCAGTACCACAGTTGGCTGTATGTATTCTTTAAAGGTATTACTTTTCATTTTTCTTCGCACCTCCATACATTCTCTTCTGGAAGAAGCTGTCGATGAGCGGTGTCAGGCAGTTCATGATCAGGATGGAGAAGGAAACACCTTCCGGATACTGACCCCACAGTCTGATCATCATCGTAATCAGACCGCAGCCGATACCAAAGACAACTTTTCCGCCCGGTAATAACGGAGTGGTGACATAGTCGGTCGCCATGAAGAACGCGCCGAGCATCACGCCGCCTGCCAGCACGTGGAAAATCGCCATGTGGAGCGCGTCTCCGCCTGTTGCGCCGTAGTAAATCGCTGCGAATACGAATACCGTACCGATGAAGCAGGCCGGAATGATCGGGCTGATGATCTTCTTCCAGATCAGGAACAGACCGCCGATCAGAAGCGCGATTGCGCTGACTTCACCCATGGAACCGCCGATGTAGCCAAGGAACATTTCCATGTTGGTCGGCAGCTCAGCCGCATTACCCTCAGCCAGTACGCCGAGCGGGGTCGCAGTGGATGTCGCATCTGCTGCCATTCTCGGTGCCGGCCATGTGGTCATTTCGGTCGCGAAGGAGATAAACAGCACGATTCTGGCTGTAATTGCAGGGTTTGCGATATTTTTGCCAACACCGCCGAATAACTGCTTGATGACGATGATCGCGACGAAGCAGCCGACGATGGCGATCCAGTAAGGCAGACCGGACGGTACGTTGAACGCGATCAGTACACCTGTCAGAACCGCGCTCAGGTCGCCGATGGTCTGTTTTTTGTGCATCAGTTTATTCCATGCCCATTCGAAGAATACGCTGGCAACAGCGCAGACTAAGGTCAGGGAAATGACTCTCGCTCCAAAAACGTAGATGCTTACCAAAAAAGACGGTGCCAGTCCGATGAGCACCATCATCATGATTCTGGTGGTGTCCATATTGGTCACGATATGCGGAGCGGAGGATACTAATAAGTTGTTGTAAGTTTTCTTATCCATTATTTAATTCCAGCCTCCTTTACTACTGCTTTTCCAAGCTTGTTCATGAAGCCGAGCGGTCTTCTCGCCGGACAGATGTAGGAGCAGCTGCCGCATTCCATGCACTGCATGACCTTGAGGTCGGAGAGTGCCTGTGCGTCTCTTGCTTCATACGCCTTTGCAAGCGCGGTCGGGATCAGACCGAATGGACAGGCCTGGTGACATCTGCCGCAGTTGATGCAGCCCGTTTCTTCCTTCACCATAGACTGTGCCTTGGAGAACGCCAGAATCGCGTTATTGTTCTTAACGATCGGCATTGCATCCGAGAAAATCGCTCTGCCCATCATCGGGCCGCCCATTAAGATCTTTTTCGGTTCTTCTTTATAGCCGCCGCAGAACTCGATCACGTCGCAGATCTGTGTGCCGATCGGCGCCATGACGTTCTTCGGTGTTGCAACCGCGTCGCCGTCTACCGTCATTCTCTTTTGGATCAGCGGCATGCCGGTTCTGAAATACTGACCGACAAACGCGATGGTCGTTACGTTGGAAAGGATGACGCCATGCTGTGCCGGAAGTTCGCCGGCGTTCATGGTCTTGCCTGTGATTTCATAAAGCAGGACTCTCTCTGCGCCCTTCGGGTATCTTGCCTGCAGCTTGAATGTCTTCAGGTTGGTAATGCCCTTTGCGGCAATCAGCTTGTCGAGGTGTTCGATGGCATCCGGCTTGTTTTCTTCGATGCCGATATAGCCCTCGTCCAGTCCGATGAACTTCATCAGAAGCTGGCAGCCCGCGATCAGATCTTCCGCGTCCTCGAGCATCAGTCTGTGGTCAGAGGTGATGAATGGTTCGCACTCCGCCGCGTTGACGATCAAGGTATGTACCTCATCGATATTCTTCGGATTGAATTTGATGTGCGTCGGGAAGGACGCGCCGCCCAGACCTACCAGTCCGCTGGCTCTGATCGCCTTGATGAATTCCGGCAGGTCGTTCGCTTCAGGAATCGTGATTCCCTCGTAAACTTCTTGTTTCTTGTCTGTTTCGATGACTACAAGTGTGTCTGTGCCGCCCATAGCGGAGCGCTGTTCCTCCAGACCCTTTACGGTACCGGAAACACTTGAGTGGATAGGTGCGCTGACAAAAGCATCGGTATCGCCAATAAGCTGTCCTACTTTTACATAGTCGCCTTTTTGTACTAATGGCTTGCAAGGTGCTCCTATATGCTGAGACATCGAAATTTTTACAACATCAGGAATCGGCATTACTTCCGTCGCACAACCGGCAGTGTGCTTGTAATGACTCACATGAATGCTGTGTAAATGTTTTTGACTCATGTCTGTGAGACCTTCCTTTCTAAAAAATATACAAAATCATACGCCATATATTATACTACAATAAAAATCAAAAAGCACTAAAAACTTTTGATTCTTAGCGCTTCTTCTTGTATTTTCGCCATATTTTCGCCGAAAACCGCAAAAAAACAGTTATTTCCCGACGAAAACATCCCCGTCCGCGGTAATGCCGATGACTTTTTCGTCCGCGTCGCGCCGCGCCTTGACATAGGCAAGCACTTCTTCGGTCAGCACCTCGCCCGGGCAGGCGATCGGTACGCCCGGCGGATAAGGGATGAGGGACGACGCGCAGACTTTGCCTGCCGCTTCCGCAAGCGGCACGAGGACCTTTTCGCGCGGGAGCGCACGCCGCTCCAGTCTGGTCGTGAGCGCCGGCGGCTGCGCCATCTTCGCCGCGGTCACCGGCTTTCGCGCCGCGGTAATCTCCCGCAGCGCCGTAAGCAGCCGTTCAAAGTCAGATCGCTGATTGCCGATGCCGCTCATGCACATGATGATATTGCCCGTCACCAGCTCCAAAAAAATCCCCTGTTCCATCAGCAGGTCTTCCAGCTCGTTGCCGTTCACACCGTAGGCGGACAGATCGAGGTTCAGCTTGGTATGATCCAGCGTCGGCGTTTCCATGATGACAAGTCCGGGGATCTTCTTGACTTCTTCATAGAACCAGGTCAGACTCTCCGCCCACGCGCGCGTCAAAGCCTCGCCCTTTTCCAGCAGGAGATCCGCGTTGATGTCCAGCGTCGCCATCAGCGGGTAGGACGGGCTGGAGCTTTCGATCATCTGCAGCTTGTCCTCCAGTACATGGCAGTTCACGCGGTCTGTGCAGACATTGAGCAGCGCGCTCTGCGTCCACGACGCCAGTGTCTTGTGGATGCTGTTGATGACCAGATCCGCGCCCAAATCTTCCGCCGCCCGCGGGAAGCCGTCGATGCCGTATGTATCAAAAAATTTCAGATGCGCACCGTGCGCCTGATCGACGATCAGGACCTTGCCGCGGTCGTGCGTGACCTTCGCAATCGCCCGAATGTCGCTGCAGATGCCGTAATAATTCGGCGATGGCAGGATCACTGCCTCTGCCTCCGGATTTTCATCCAGACAGTGCGCGATCTCATCCGCGGAGATGCCGCCCAGCACGCCGTAAGCCTCTAAAGTCTCCGGATAGGCGTAGATCGGCGTGATATTGCCTAATTGCAATGCGTTAAAGACAGATTTATGGCAGTTTCGCGCCATGACCAGCTTGCCGCCTTTGCCGACCGCGGTGAGGATCGCCGCGATCAGACCGCCGGAGCTGCCGTTGATCAAAAGATACGACTGCGCGACCTCATATAAGGCGCGGTACTTCGCCATCGTCTCGGCGATAATACCTTCTGTCTGAAATAAATTGTCCGCGCCGGGGATCTCTGTAATGTCGCAGTCCATGATCTGCTCTAGGAACGCGCCGTATCCGTTTTCGCGATAGATGCGTGCCCCCTTATGCCCCGGCATGTGAAACGATACCGGCTCCTGCTGCGCGTGCAGCTGTAAGAAATCTCTGATTGCCTTGTTCAACGCCTTGCCTTTCTCTTTATCTACTGCAGCTTTCCAAAAATTTCATCCTCCATCAGACCGTCCGCGCGCATCAGGTTCTGCATCGCCGCGATGTCCGCGGAGATGTCGATGCTCTCGGACAGGAACAGCTTGTCGAGCTGCTTCTCGAAGGCTGTGATCATCGTATCCATCGTCTCCTCGATCTGCCGCTTGGATTCACTGATATTCGTACCCTCGACGCCCTGTGCGTCCAGCTTCTCATAACGTGCAAGCAGCTTGAGGCTGGTCGGCAGATAGTAGTCCATGAACTTGCGCATGCTGCCGAGCTTTTCCGGCTGCTCCTTTGCCATCTGGAAGATCTTCGCCGTCAGATCCTCCATACGGCTGATCTTCGCGGACATTTCCTCGCCCGGTATACGGTCGTTGAGCTCCCGCAGCGCCTTGAGAGTCTTTTCATATTCATCGAGATTGTCAGCCGCTGCTTTTGCCGCGCGTGCCGCCGCCTCAGCCTCTGCCCTTGCCTTCTTCGACAGCGGTGCGCCGCCTCTGATGACCAGACAGTCTGAGCGCATGTCCAGATAAGCTTTCTCGCCGAACATGCCGCAATCGATGCAGCGCTGCAGGAGACGCTCTGTCTTGCCGCGGGACGCCGGCAGCGCCTCTGCGACCTCATCGATCAGGATGTAGTTCGCATCGCCGACGATGGCTGCGACCCGCTTGCGTTTTCTCGCCGCTGCGCGCATGCCTGCCGATACCAGCAGCATCCCGACGCCGCCAAACAGCCACAGTGCATCCCGAATCACGTCCTCCAACGCGTAGCTGACGCCGTTTTTCTCATTGATGCACCAGACCAGATACTGAATAGAATCCGGCAGTTCAAACACACTGAGCACGCACAGCACGATTCCCAAAATCATCCAGAGCTTCTGCGTATTGACCTTCTTTTTGATATTCGTGCGTTTCCCCGGGGCACTGCCTGTACCTGTATAAACATGCTGCCCCTGCGCACCCGTACCTTCTCCTTGCGGCGCGTTTCGATCGCCATAATCAGCCTGCTCGCCCTGATCCTCGCAGAATCGCGCGATCAGCAGGCACACCGCGATCGGCCAGCCGCCGCAGATAAACAGCACCACGATCAGCCATGTCGGGATGTGATAACTCCCATTCGGGTTGCGGAACTGGTCTGTAAATTTCTTTTTTTCATTTGGATTCATCGTTTCCCCCTGTTTCTCTCTTTTGCCTCTTCTATCTCTTTTGTCTCTTTTTGCTGCGTTTCGCACTATGATCATACAGATTTCTCTGCGATTGATCTAGGCACAGTATAGCATCTCACCTCTCAAAATGCAATCTCTCGATACAAAAATGCCCCCGGAAAATCTTCTGCTCCGAGGGCATGCGCATTGTCTGACTGTATCGCTTGACCATG
>UQMQ01000074.1 GCA_900542245.1 uncultured Eubacteriales bacterium | reverse complement strand
CGCTAATTCGTTCGTTATTCACTTACCAATTCGCTGATTGTTTCAAATTTTATTTGACTAAATTTCTACACTATGAAATTTTCAAGGTTCAAGTTCAGCGTTTTGCTGAACGTTTTTATATTAACACAACCGGTTAATATTGTCAAGCGCTTTTTTCTTTTTCATCAAGTTTTTATAAAATCGATGGAAAATTTTCGGCGCTGCTGTTTTGCGACAGCTTGATTATTATATCAAACCGCATACGCTTTGTCAAGAACATTTTTAAACTTTTTTCGAACTTTTTCTTCCCGGCCGATCCGCTTCCGCGTGGCTACAAGAGAAAAGTTCGTCTGCTCTCAAGCGACAGCTTGACTATATTACCACTCTTTGGTCTCACTGTCAATACCCTTTTTTGACTTTTTTATTATGATAGGAAATATTGCATAGTGATATTTCCGGAATCACGACAAAAGCACCTCGCGAAGCGGCGCCCCGGCGCTCATGGGTGCGCGCCATGTGCGCATAGAAATCTCTGATTTCGTTTTGCGCACTTTTGTCTCTACCCAAGTGCAATATTCCGTTTCAGATACGCCGGGGATTTGATATTATTGTCAAGATGCGCTTTGGCCCACGCGATGCTTTCTTCATCTCTGCCGTCCAGCTCTATTTTGATATCCTGTCTGGTCACAGGGCAGGCTTTGAGGAACTTGCCATCCCGGCTGAGCACCACGATCTGCCCGAAAGCGCCAAAAAAGTATCGGACATTTCCATCCTCATCCCAGTACATACCGTCCGTAAGCACAGCATCCCGATCGGCTTTCATCACATATTCAAAGTCAAAGATCTCCACCAGCACATCGTCTGCAATCTCATACGCAGAACATTTGTAAAAAGAGTCCAGCGCAAACCCCTTGATCGCCGGATCGGATTTCTTACAATCCTCCAAGTTCAATTTCGTGGCATATTTCAAAACGTCCGCATATTCGTTCAAATATGTCTCGTCGACCGTACCGTCCTGCTGAGGAAAGCAAGTGATCGCACTGTTCTCCGCTTCGGCAGCGGTTTTTCTCTTGTCATATCGGATACTCTCCGCCGCCCGCACCAACGCGTCCAGCGAAACATTCCCGCCGAGCACACACTGCGCATTTTGCGCCATATCATTCCATGTCAAAATCGTCAGGCTGCTGTCATTTTCGGCTAAGTTCCGATAAACCACCACCTCCTTGTTGCCCACTGTCGTCTTGTCTTTAGAGCCGGCATAATTATCTAGGAACATCGTATCAAAGCTGCCCGGCACATAGCAGTCCAAAGACACAAAGCCGCCGCGGCCGTTTTCATAGGTCACCTCGCACCAATCTCCCGTATCAATGGATTTCGCCTCCGCATAGTTAAACCCGTCCGGCACCGCACGTATCGACGGGAATCCCATCGCGCGAACCTCCTTCCCGGAACTGTTCTCAAAATAGAGCCACCCCGCAATCACAGCCAGCAAAACCACCATAATATAAATGATTTTTTTGTTCCTGTTCATTTCTTCTCCCCCTGTCTTTTTTCTCTCATTGCCTACCCTAAAAGCTTCTGCACTTTTTCATTCAATTTGCGGTAGACCCGCTCTACAAACCATGGTTCTGTCGAAGCCGCCAGCGCCGCCTCCGGCGTAAACCACGCTACGCCGCTGTTTTCATCCTCTTTGACGCGCAGTCTTTCCTCTTCATCCGCCTCGACCAGATAGGTCACATTCAAATGCAGATGCGATGGCACATACACGCCGCGCTTTTCGTGTCCGTCTACCGTCAGCACCTCGAGGGAAAAAATTTCTCCGGCAGGCTCCGCAGACCGCACATGCTGCGCCGCAAGTCCGCTTTCCTCCGAAACCTCCCGCAGCGCCACCGCCAAAAGGTCCGCCTCCCCGTCCGCGTGTCCGCCGAGCCACGACCAGGAATCATAGATATTGTGATAAGCCATCAGCACCTTGCTGCGCGCGCGATTTACGACCCAAGCCGACGCAGTCATGTGCGCCAGCCTGTTCTCCCGGGAGAAAACGTCTTCGCTCGTCGTCAAGCATTCCAAAATCAACGCCCGATCCGCTGCCTCCTGTTCATTATATGGTTCATAGGCTTCCAACTGCTGTATCAGCATTTCTTTTTTTGCATTCAATCTGCCATACTCTCCTTCCATATCTACACCGCGCTCTGCCGCGCGACCCCAACTTGCAGCCGCCCCTCTCTGACAGAGATCCGCCCAAACCGACCTGTATTGCGATAATTCTTCACGCTCTTCCCGATTGGTTCGATCCGTTCCTTCCAATGAAGAAAATCGCCGTCATCTTGCCACTCCTGCAGATTGCTGGTCAGCTTGCCGTAATACGCCAGCCCGTTCGCGTCGTAAACCGCCACATCCACACCGCCGCTGTAGTCCGCATACGCACCGTACGCCGATGTATCCGTAAGCTCCACATAAGACAGACCCGCCAGCACCAACCGTTCCCCGTCATAATAACTCTCCCGCATCAGCGAATAAGTCGGTAATGTCTCCGTAAGCCCGTTATCCAGCCGCAGATTTTCCAGAGAAAGCGTTCGCTCGTACCGTCCGTTCGCATAGGACAGCACGCACATCCGGGATGTTCCATCCGAGAACACCAGATAATCTCCGCCGTCACGGCAGCTGACAGAGTCAAGACCCCGCAACACCTCCTGTGACCCCTCCGCCTCCATGCGCGTGAAGTCGATCGTCTCCGCCGTCAGTTTCACCTCATAGTACTCCTCCTCATCATCCGGCTCCGGCACCAGCTGTGCGAACGCCTCCGAATCCGCCGCCATCACCGACCGCTCCTCGCGTTCCAGCAGCAGCTTCTGTCCGTCCGGGCTCAAGTGCATATCGACATAATGCAGAGCCGGGTCGAGCGCATAGACCATTTCCAATTCCCCACTGAGGAAAACATCCCGCTCCCGGTCATACGGAAGCTTGTAGATCCCGTAACCGCCGGGGATCAGCGACAGATCCACCAGCTCTCCATTCTCCGTATGCGGATCAAAGGTAAAATAGATCGCATCGTCCGCCGCACAGAAGGTCATCGCAAATGCAAAGTGATCCTCGCCCGGCACGCCGACCATCGCGTTCCATCCCTTTGGTTCCACATACAGATCATCGTCCTCCGCCGAAAACCGCGTCACCTCACACCCCATGCTCTCGTTTGGAAGCATGGGGATTCGAAAGAAACGATTGATATCCTCCCACAGAGAACCATCCGCCTGTTTACTCTGCGGGAAGATCCCGGACATCAGATCAAACGATGCCGCTTTGCCCTTCGCGTCGACAACGGTTCCGGACAGTGGATAGTAGCGCAGCACTTCGTTCATTTTGAGATCGATCGACGGCTCCGGTGTGACCTTGTTCGCATCACTCGCCTTTGGCAGACGATCGTCCAGCGATAAGAGCGTCTGCATGCCGTCCGCCGTAAAAAATTCCTCGATCAGCGCCAGTGTCTTGCCGTCACTTTCCGTCAGTTCTCTCGCCGCCTGCCGTTCTGTCAGCTGCCGCAGTTCCGGGAAAATCGGATGGTCGATTGCAGTGCTGTCCGCAAGCATAGAAAGCTCTGCCGCGGCGCTTTCCTGCTCCTCCCCCGTATATTTCTCTCTTTGGAACTTCGTCGTCTGCGTCTGCGGGCTGCCAAAGGTATATTGATGCCGCCAGCCGAGCTTCGCCCAGACATCGCTGCCGAATTGAACCTCGACCCCGGTCGCTGCAGCCGCATCCCCCGCAAATGTTTGCTCATCCACGCGCGCCTTGTGCATCGTGTCCTGTATGCCGCAGAGCACCGCGGCGGTTCCGACCAGCGCCAACAGCAAGACCAGCAGCGCAATCGTTCTTGGTCTCTTCATCTGTACTCTCCCCTTTTCCCATTCTGCTTCGCTTTTTTAAAAAAACCTACATATTATATGCCGAGCCAGATGACTTTATCCAGATAACTGGTTAAAGCGCTCGTACTGCTGTGTGCGTAGGTCTTAGCTGCGCCGTCACGCGGTTTGACATTTTCTTCCCATGCTCGATATTCTTTTGCGTTGCAAAAATCCTGCATGTTTGAGCGCAGTGTGCCGTAGTAGGCGAGCCCTGACGCATCGAGTACCGCAACCTCCACCGTACCGGCGGTTTCCCAAAGCCACATCGTGTTATCATCATCCTCGATGTCAAAATCCGCCTCGCCGAGAATGCTCAGCCGCTTGCCGTCATACGCTGTGCGGCAGCGATTATCATAGAACAGATTCTGCAGCGCCGGCTTGCGGAAATCGACATCCGCCAGCATCAGTTCCTTTTTATAGCTGCCGTCCTGATAGGTATACAAGCAGAGTTCGCTCCGGCCACGAAAGATCAGATAATCTCCCGCGTCATAGCCAAGCGCGGCGTCCTCGCTGCAAACGATCTCTTCCCGGCGGTCACATTGCATCGTCCGGACATCGATGATCTCTGCCGTCGCCTGCACCTCCTTGACACCGACTGCCGCCAGACGCGCCGCCTGACTGACCAGAAACAGCTTCGCGCCATCCGGTGAAGCGTAAATATCCGTATATTGTTTCTCCGGGTCGAGCGCATAGACCATCTCCAGCTTCTCACTGAGGAAAATCTCCTTTTCCCGGTCGTAAGGCAGTCGATAGATGCCATAGCCGCCCGGAATCAACGAGGTATCAACCACATCGCCGTCGTCCGTATGGGTGTTAAAGGTGAAGTAGACCGCGTCCGGCGTACTGCAGGCGATGCTGTGAAAGTCAAAGTGATCCGACGCCGCAGACTGGCGCTCTTTCCCTTCATAATAGTCTGTTCTCATAAAACCATTGGAATATTTTTGAACCCAAAAGCCGCTGCTCTCGTTCTCCAAAACCGGAATCCTAAAAAAGTGATTGAAATTTTCCCAGTGCGTCTGCACATCTAAGGTCCCGAACGCGACGTCCGCCAAAGACACCGAGTAAATGAGCGTTTCCCCGCTCAACTCACCATCGATCGGATAATAGCGAAAGATTTCTTTGAGCTTGATATCGTCTTGTCCCTCCTCCGGCAGCTGCTGTTCGATCGTCTGCAGCTTCTCTACAGCATTAGGCTGTAAGAAGTCCTGCTGCACCGCAGACAGCCGTTCCTGACGATAAGAATAGCCTTTTGCGCCCGGCAGCAGAGAATAAAGCACATCACCGCCTGCCGTCATGTTTCCCAGTTGCACAGACGGTACCGGACCTTTTTTGTCCGCAGGAAACGGATTCTTCCGGCTGAACGCCGTCTCCTGTACGTCTGCGCCGTCATCCGCGCCGCCATAAGTATAGACGTTCCTCCAGTAAAACTGATTCTGCAGCCCCATGCCGAACGAAGCGCTCAGACCCGCGGCAGCTGCCGCGTCTCCGACAATCGTTTTCTCTGTGATCCGGCAGTCTGCCATCTGTCCGCGCACCGCTGCGAACGTGAAGCTCGCCGCGCCCAGTGACACGATCACCAGCGCCGCCGCGATTCTGCGTAGTTTCATGACTCTTCCTCCATCTTCGCGATCGCCTGCCCGACGCGCTCCACCCGGTAGCGATAGCTTTCCTTGATCAGCTCGACCAGCGTCCTGCCGGACTCCCGGATTTCCTCCACGTTCAGATCTCCGATCACCTTACCCTTGTGCAGCAGCACCGCCCGGCCGACGAAATTCTCTACCTCTTCAATCAGATGGGTGGACAGGATCACCGTCTCGCTTGGCTCCAGCAGTCCCAGCAACACTTTATAAAAATCTTCGCGATTAAAGATGTCATTGCCCGCGAACGGTTCATCCATCAGGATATAGTCCGCCCCCTGCGAGAGCGCCAGCAGCACCTCGAACTGATTCTTCTGTCCTGTCGAGAACTTCCCGATCGCGCGGTTTGCCGGCAACTCGAAGAACTCCATCAGCGCGTCGAAGCGTTTTTCCTTGAAAGTCCCAAAATGCTCCTGATAGAACGCCTTGTGCCCCTCGGCATCCATGGCCGGGAAAAACGAGTGCTCGCTGGTCGCGAACGCGATGCGGCCGATATTGCGCCAGTCGATCTTTTCGCCGTCCAGCGTGATCTCCCCGCTGTACTTGAGGAAGCCCAAGATCGACTTCATCAGCGTGGTCTTGCCCGCACCGTTTTCTCCGAACAAGCCGACGATCTCCCCCTGCGGGAAGCAGAGGCTGACATCCTCCAGCGCGGTCTTATTTCTATATTTTTTCGTGACATGTTTTAACTCGATCATTGCAAAATCTCCCATCTCTATTCCGCCGGGCATGCCGGCTCTACCACAAAATTCCCCAGCCTGCCTGCTGCAGCTTCTGCCACTGTCCGGACGCCAGGCACACATCCGGTGTGAGCGCCATGTAGTACCCATAGAACAGCAGCAGCATCACGACCATGAGCAGCAGGATCGCCGCCGCCTCCAGCAGCGGCAGGCTCCAGCAGTACCGAAACCGCGCATGCCGCTGCGGCAGCCTGCGCAGGGTATAATCCGCCCGCGCGCCCTGCTTGAAATAGCGATAGCGGCTCCATAGCTGAACTGCCAAAAGTGCCAAAGCCATCCACTGGTACATCTGCAGATTCGTGCCGAGCACGCGGACAAAATCCTCCATGATTGCGCCCGGCAGCAGTACCTGTCGATCAAGGATCTCCGGGTCGCACAGCAGGCGGTAAGCTGTGCGGTATGACTTGCTGAAGTCCACGATGCTGTAAAACAGGATGATGATGATCGTTCCGTAAAAGGTTCTTTTCTCCTCGCTTCGGTTGTAGCCCGGCGGCAGAAGCAATGCGAGCCAATCTCTAAATCTGTGCGCCGGAGTCACAGGACTGCACTGTTTCTGTTTGCGCGTCTCCCGCGTCCGCTGCTCTTGCTTCTTCTGCATCCTCGACCATCCTTTCTGCGTTTTTTCTCTTCCAACCGTTCTTGCTGCTCGCTGCCGGTTCCTCCTCCGGCTCCTTTTCCTCCGCGCTGACGCTCACCCTTGCCGAAGTGAAGCAGCTTGCCATGAGCGCCGCCACCAGCAGGTTTCCGCTTGCCTCGGTGCCCGAAACATACGCATAACTGCCGACGAGCAGCACCACACTGATAAAGACCAAAATCGTCTTATTCTGATTCTTCCGCGCGAAGTAGCTGTATCTGGCGATGCACGCGGAGAGCGCCAGCACGCCGGTGATATTGCGGATCCAAAAGGTCACATTCTTGATTGGCAGCAGCATATAGAGCTGTGGCGTGCGGACAAACGCGAGCAAAATCCCCATCTCCCGGTTCGCTGCCGTCGAGATATGACTTGTAAAATAGGCTCCGCACGCGTACAGCAGCGTGACGTTCAGCGCCCAGAACACGAAGTAGACCAGCAGTACATAGACCGTCTCCACCCAAAAGACATCCAACGGCCGGATATGCAGTCTGCGGATCGTATAGTCCACATTGCTCTTCTGCGCCCTGAGCGGGTCGATCAGCGCCAGCGTCAGCAATAAAAAACCGACACCGAACGGAAGCGCCGCGCCCCGCGCGAACAGATTTTCATAATACATCGTCTCGCCTTGCATCAGTACGACCAGCGTGATCGCCTCCGCCAACAAAGTCAGCGCGATGACAATACCGACCTTGCAGCCCCCGCTGCGCAGAAACAGATCATAGACGGACAGATAGTCCGCTTTGCGCCTGCTGCGCGATTCTTTTTCTTTTGTTTTTTCTTTCCCTGTTATTTTCATTTCTCCGATTCCCTCCTGTCCTCTGCATCCCAGTATCGCTCGATCATCGCGATCGCCTCCGCCTTGCTGTACCCCGCAGCCTTCAGCGTCTGCACAGCGCGCCGCCCCCCTTCTTCGGCCAGCGCGTCCTTGATCTCGGCAATTTTTTGCGGTGAGGCACTGATACAGCTCTTCGCCCCCGTATGCGAACGGATCAGCTCCCCGGCCTCCAGCATCGCGTACGCCTTCTGCACTGTATTGGGATTGATGCCCAAAATCGCCGAAAGCACACGCCGCGACGGAAGTTCATCCCCATAAACGATCGTCCCGGCTGCCAGACCGCCCCTGATAAAATCAATGATCTGCATATAGATCGGACTGTTCTCGTCCAGCTTCATTTCTTCAAAACGTATCATCCTGCTCTGCGCCCGCCCCCTTTCTGTTTCTGACTCTCAAATTCTAACTCTCAAATCACATAAACAAATATTGAAGTACTTCATCGCAAACCGTACTATGCGAATAATACAGTTCCCTTAACCGTATTATATGAGTAACACAGTTTTCTGTCAAGCCCTTTTTTTTGACGTCTCCGCAGACAGCTCGTCTCCGCGCACATTCTTCCCTAAGAAAACATTTTCTCCCGACCTGCCGAATTATCCCAAAAGCCCCAGTCGTCCCGATCTTTTGGATTTTCCCGCGAAAATTTCTCTGCCCGGCATTGACGGCAAGGCAAAAGAAAGGTATAATGATTGGGTATGCAAAACGCAGTTATCCATTCGTGAAAGGAGGCTATTCCCATGAAACACATCGAAACGATTGAGACGCGTGACCTCGCAAAGAGCGCTGTGACCGGCGGCTGCGGCGAATGCCAGACTTCCTGTCAGTCCGCATGCAAGACATCCTGCGGCGTGGCAAATCAGGCTTGCGAAAACGATGAAAAATAGTATGGGCGCATGACCCTGTCCGCCTGTCCGGAAACGGCGCAGGCGGGTATTTTTTTGGCAAAGCATATCAAAAAACATATCAAGCAGATCAGGAAAGGAACCATTCCATTGATTCATCAATATCAGCTAAACGGTTACAACATCGTGCTGGACACCTACTCCGGCGCCATTCATGTCGTGGACGAGATTGCCTATGACATGATCGCGATGTTTGAAGATAAAACAGAAAGCGAAATCATCTCCGCGCTGCTCGCCAAATACGGCAGCAGGCAGACAGCGGACGGCGAGACTGTCAGTGAGGCAGACCTGCGGGAATGCTATGCGGAGATTCAAAAGCTGAAAGATGACAAAAAACTGTTTGCACCGGACGTCTACGCGGACATCGCCGGGCAGTTCAAAAATAATTCCCGCGACATCAAGGCACTCTGCCTGCACGTCGCCCACAGCTGCAACCTCAACTGCAGCTACTGCTTCGCCGGGCAGGGCAAGTACCACGGCGAAAGCGCGCTCATGCCGCTTGCAGTCGGCAAACGTGCGCTGGACTTTTTAGTCGAAAACTCCGGCAATCATACCAATCTGGAGGTGGACTTTTTCGGCGGCGAACCGCTGATGAACTGGGAAGTCGTCAAAGAACTCGTCCGCTACGGTCGCAGTCTGGAAGATGCGTATCACAAGCGTTTCCGCTTCACGCTGACCACCAACGGCGTCAATGTTGACGACGATGTGATCGAATTCTCCAACCGCGAAATGCAGAACGTCGTCATGAGCATCGACGGTCGGAAAGCGGTGCACGACCGCTTCCGCGTGGATTATCAGGGACGCGGCAGCTACGATACGATCATCCCGAAGTTTCAGGAGTTCGCAAAGCGCCGCGGGGAACGCGATTATTACGTCCGCGGCACTTATACCCACGCCAATCCGGATTTCACCAACGACATCCTGCACCTCGCGGATCTCGGCTTTACCAAGCTTTCCATGGAACCGGTCGTCTGCGACCCAAGCGACCCGTCTGCACTGACCGCGGAGGATCTGCCGGTCCTGTTTTCGCAGTATGAAAAGCTGGCAGATGCGATGCTCGCGAGAAAAAAAGAGGGGCGGCCGATCACCTTCTATCACTATATGATCGACTTAACCCATGGTCCCTGCATTTATAAGCGCATCGCGGGCTGCGGCTCCGGTACGGAATACTTCGCCGTCACGCCGCAGGGCGAGCTCTATCCCTGTCATCAGTTCGTCGGCGACGAGGCCTACCTCATGGGCAATATCTGGGACGGTGTGACCAATACCGACATGCAGGAGAAGTTCCGCAAATGCAATGTCTACTCCCGCAGGGAATGCGACGACTGCTGGGCAAGGCTCTACTGCTCCGGCGGCTGCGCGGCGAACGCTTACCACGCGTCCGGCGACATCAACGGCGTTTACGAATACGGCTGCGAGCTGTTCCGCAAGCGCATGGAGTGCGCGATCATGCTCAAAATTGCAGAACGTGGTATTTCTTAACATTTTATTAGCATGGGCTTGAATCTAGCTTTTTTTGCGGATTCAAGCCTCTTATTTATGTCGAAATCTTCAAAGGTTCTTCAAAAATTCTTCACATTTGGTAAAGGTTTAGTTGACAAAGTTTTAACCACAGCTTATAATGTTTTTAGTGTCATACAAGACACTCATTCTTTATTTATTTAACTTCATATGATTAAGGAGGACTTTATTATGGGTAAAAAGATTCCTTTGTGGCAAACCATTCTGGTTATGCTCGTGATGATCGGCTTGTTAGTCTGGTCCATCGTCAAAGACACGGGTGGAGAGCCGCACATCGCACTTATCCTCGCAGCATCTTTCGCGGGCATTATCGCTTGCTTAAACGGCTGGAAATGGGCTTACCTGGAGCAGGGTATCCTGGCATCGATCAACCGGTCCATGCAGGCGATCCTGATCCTTGCGATCCTCGGCGCGATCATCGCTTCTTGGATGGCAGCAGGTACAATTCCTTCCATGATGTATTATGGAATTAAGATCATCAGCCCGAAGGTATTCCTCGTAACCGCTTGTATCCTTTGCTCCATCGTATCCTTGGCGACAGGTTCGTCCTGGTCGACCGCGGGTTCCATGGGCGTCGCTCTGATGGGCGTCGGTGCAGCGCTCGGATTCCCGCCGGCCATGACAGCAGGTGCGGTTGTATCCGGTGCTTACTTCGGTGACAAGATGTCCCCGTTATCCGACACGACCAACCTCGCTCCGGCGATGGCAGGCGCGACACTGTTCGGACACATCAAGCACATGGTTTACACCACCGGTACTTCCATGATCATCGCTTTGGTTGTTTACGCAATCATGGGTTTCATGCATGCATCGAGCAATGAGCCGGATTTATCCGTCATCGACGAAATCTTGAGCTTCATTCAGCAGTCATCCAATATCAGCGTTTTAACACTGGTTCCGCCGCTGTTCGTTATCTGCGCAGTCGCATTAAAGCTTCCGGCGATCCCGTCTCTGGTAGGCGGTGCTGTGATCGCAGTTCCGTTCATGTTCATGAATCATGCAGCGATCGAAGCCGTTCTCGACGACGAGGTAAGCAACAAGGTAATCGACAATGTATTCTACATCATGAACAACGGTATCTCCTTAGGTGTCGTTCCGGAGGGCGCTTCTCCTATTATTGAGGAACTCAGCAGCCTGCTGTCCTCCTCCAGTGTACAGGGCATGATGTGGACGATCTCCATCATTCTGTCAGCAATGTGCTTCGGCGGTATCTTAGACTGCACCGGCATGATGGCTTCCTTCGCGGCAATCTTCCTGAAGGTTGCGAAAGGCAGAGGCGGTCTGGTTCTCTCCACCGAGTTAATGTGCATCATCACAAACGCAGTATGCTGTGACCAGTACTTATCCCTGGTACTCCCGGGCAGAATGTTCAAGGAATCCTTCGAAGATATGAGACTGCGTCCGGAAAACCTCTCCAGATGTCTGGAAGACTCCGGTACCATTACCTCTAACTTCTTCGCGTGGAACACCTGCGGCGCTACCATGAGAAACTTCCTCGGTATCGACTCCAGCTACATTCCATATGCGATTCTGAACTGGATGAACCCGGTAGTCTCCGTATTCTTCGGCTACACCGGCATCACCATGACGAAGCTGACAGAAGAAGAATATGCAAAGATCTTAGAGGAAAGAGAAGAAGAAAAGAAAGCTGCATTAAAGGCGCTCGAAGCATAATCAGCTTATCCTATCGCTTACAAGATCATCAAAGCCGTCGGCCCTGCC
>UQMQ01000073.1 GCA_900542245.1 uncultured Eubacteriales bacterium | reverse complement strand
GCGGGGGTCGTATTCGTTTCCGATGCAGCCGCCTCCGCGGTGTTCGTATCCGTTTCCGATGTAGCAGCTTCCTCTGGGTTCATATCCGTTTCTGATGCTGCCGTTTCCGGTGCAGCGACCTCCGCAGAGATGCCCGCTTCATCCGCGGCGCTCTCCGGTTCCGCAGGCTGCGCGGCGGTCTCGGCACTGTCCGGCTCTGCCTCCGCCGCCGACGTATCAGCCGGGGCGGCGGTTTCCGCATGGTCTGCGGCTGACGCAGCAGGCACAGCGGTGGGCTCCGCATCGGAAACAGACGCGGATGTCGGCTCTGCGGCAGGGACAGAGGCAGCGGCATCTGCTGCCGCTGCTTCCGTCTGCCATTCTGTTTCTTTTTCTCTCTGCGCCTGCAGGGCCTGTTCCTCCTGCAGGAGTTCCTCTTCTAACATCTGCTGCACATCTGCAGCGATGGAATCTTCCTGGTTCTGATTGACAATCTGTATCTTCGGCTCGGTCTCCTCTGCCGCTTTTTGAACCTCTGCGTCCTGCTCGTCTGCCCCGGAGAGCAGGTTCAGCACGTGATTGGTCTTATTTGTCTTTTTAGCCATTCCGTCTGTCTCCTTCGGTCATACGCAGCACCTCTTCGACAAAGGCTTTGTAATCCCTTGCTGCGTTAGAGCGCGGCGCATATTCGATGATGTTTTCGCCATGGGCCGGCGCTTCGGCAACCGCAACACTGCTGCGGATGACGGTATCAAACACTTTGGTCCCCAGCTGTGCGGCTACGCCGTCAGCCATTTCCTTGACCTCCCACGAAAGCCCTCTGCGACCGTCGAAGCTCGTCATCAGGATTCCCATGACCTTGAGGTCCGGGTTGACCGTCTTGCGGATCGTTTCATAGGTCTCTCTAAGCTGTGTTAAGCCGACCAGACTCAGGATCTCCGCGGACATCGGGATAATCAGATAGTCCGCCGCGCTGTAGCCGTTTAAGGTCAGCACGTTGAATGCCGGCGGGGTGTCAATGATGATGTAGTCGTAGAAACGCTCTACCGGCGCCAGCAGATTCTTGAGCAGCAGCTCCCGCTTTTCGCTTTTGACGACCTCCGCGACCCCGCTGAGCAGGATGTTGGAGCGGATAAAGTCGATCCCGCTCTTGCGCTGGATCGCATCATAAATCGGCACATCACCCTTGAGTGCCTCGAACAGCGTGTTGCCGTTTTCTATATCCAGACCGAAGCTGAATCCCAGATTGCCCTGCGGGTCCAAGTCGATGGCAAGCACCCTTTTTTCTTTTTTGGCAAGGCCTGCAGCCAACGCCGCGGAGGTGGTGGTTTTACCGACTCCGCCTTTTTGATTTGTCAATACAATGGTCTGTGCCACAGCGTCCTCCTTATTTCTTCGTGCGATTGAGCAGCTCGTCCATGACATGCACCAGATGTCCGATCTCCGGCTTGGATAACTGTTCGTCCGCCCCGAGTTGTCTTCCCTTCTCTTCCATCTCCGGGCTGATCAGCGAGGAGAAAATGATCAAAGGAATTTCTTTTAAAACCGGATCGGTCTTAACCAGCTTGGTCAGTCTGTGTCCGTCCATCTCCGGCATTTCGATATCGGTGACGATCAGAGAGACCTTGTCATAAACATTCGGCTCGTCCTTGATGCTCTTGAGGTAGTTCCATGCCTCCTGCCCGTTGTTGAACTGCTTCAAGTTGACATAGCCGGCGCTGGTGAGTGCCTGTTCGATCATCTTCGCCAGCAGGATGGAGTCCTCTGCCAACACGATATTGCTGTCTCTGCGGTCTCTGTGACCGAGCGCTTTGATTTCGTCTAAATTGATGCTGGTCTCCGGCGCGATCTCCGCAACGATTGCCTCAAAGTCAAGAATCGTCACCATACCGCTCGCGCACTGCGCAATACCGGTTACTACGCCGTCTTCACCGTTGTTGAGCGTTTTGTCCGGCTTCTGGATGTCTTTCCATGAAATTCTCTGAATGCCGACTACGGATTCCACGTGGAAGGCGATGTTCATCTTATTGAAGCCGGTAATGATGAAAATATCCCGCTCGCCGATCTCGGTCGTCCTGCCTGTCAGATAGAACGGCAAATCCACCACGGTAATGACAATGTCACGCGGTTTGAAGATACCTTCGACCGCAGGGTGTGCATGCGGCATCGGCTTGACCGTATCCGCCTTCATCACTTCCTTCACTTTTGCGACGTTGATCCCATACAGCTCACCGTAGATGGTAAACACCATAATCTCAATTTCATTGGTTCCGGATTCCAAAAGTATCTCTGTTTTTGCCATGGCAGTTTTCTCCTTTTTCTATCATTTCTATTCGTGATGTTCGTGCGTTTCTGTATCTATCCTCTGCGATCTTTACCATTTCTCCCGGCTATCGCAGCAAAATAATCTCCTGGCGATTGGAGGTACGAACCTTGACGCCCCCCGTCTCCACGTTCAATAGCATCGTCCTCGCGTAGTTGGCGCCGACATCCTTTGCCTTGACCCGGATGTGCTCTTCCGCCAGCACTTTCAATACCATCTGGACGTTGCGTTCACCGATATTGCCGATGCCTGCGCTCATTTCGAACATCTTGGCGCCGCCGGCGATCGTGCACTGGTATCTGCTTCTCACACCGCCGAACACTTCCATCTTGCGCAGCGTTTCGCGAATACCGGTATCCGCAAACTTGAAGATATTACCTGCCGCATTGCCGCCGGAGTCCGGCAGCAGTACATGCACCAGCGCCCCCAGCTTGATCATCGGATCGTAAAAGGTAACGCCGACACAGGAGCCAAGCGCGTAGGTAATGAGCGTACCTTCTCGTCTAGCGATCTTCATATCGCCGATTCCTACTTTGATATCTCTATTCATATGGATGCACCAGCCTATCCATGAGGAAGTTGAGTGATTCAATATCCGGGAGCAGCAAAACATTGCTCTCCATATGTTGTCCGCCGATGCTGCACTTACCCATAATCATAAAAATTTTGTCCGAAACATGCCCGATCTGTGCCATCGGTACCGAAAGGATACCGCCCAGCATGTTGATGGCTACCGCCGGCACCGAAAGGTCTATTTGCACGCCGACCAGACTCGACATTGACAGCACATAGTTGGAAATAATGATATTGCCAACCTCTGTCACCGCCGAAAGCTCCAGCTCTCCCAGCTCGCCGTAATCCTGTACCTCTTTGCCGAGCGTCCGTTTCAGAATCTCATTGATGAAATCCAGTTTGAGCAGGAAAAGCATCATGCCGTTGATCCCCTGCTGCATCTCGACCAGCACGCAGCAGACCATATCCTCCGGATCGCCGACGTGGTCCACAGCCTCGGTGAACCCGAGCAGCTCGACCCGCGGTACTTCCATGCGGACTTCCGTCTGCAGCATGGAGGAAAGCGCTGTAGCAGCATTTCCGGTTCCGATACTGCCGATCTCCTTCATCATATCCTTACATAAATTGTCCATATCCTCGTAGCGTGTGATTTTCATCCCTCTACCTCCATCCTGCTACTTGCCTGTTCTGTCCGTTAACACAATCCTGTGTTTAACGCAGGCCATTGATCGTCTGCTGCACCTCATCCGAAGTCTGCACCATCTTGAGCGCGTAAGAATACGCTCTGGAGGTGATGATCATATTCGACATTTCCTGTGCCAGATCTACATTGGAAAGCTCCAGATAGTTTTCGACCAGTCTGACGCCCTCTGCGAGCTGCGGCTGTCCATTTTTGGCAATCGGCGTATATTCACTGAAGCCTGCCGCCTGCATATCCTCGGTGTTTTGGAAACTGAAAATTCCCGGCTTCGCTGACAGCTTGCCGTCCTTGAGCTGAATCGGATTTTTGTTTTCGTCCAGCACCTGTTTGCGGTTGTCGTTGATGAGATTGATCTCATCGCCCTTGACCGACAAGGAAAAGTTCCCCGCGCGGGTATAACTGATCTCTCCGGTAATCTGATCCTTCAGCATGAAAAATCCGTCACCGTCAATGTAGTAATTGTATCCGCCCTCGGCTGCAGCCGTCATACCGCCGGGCGTAAAGTCCGTCATCGTGCGGTCCAGCTTGACGCCGGTACCGTGTGTCACATTCTCCTGTCCATGCATCACACAGTGCATCAGATCTGAAAAGACCGCATTTTTTGCCTTAAAACCGATGGTGTTCACGTTGGCCAGATTGTTGGAAATGACATTCATTCTGTCCTGCTGCGTCATCGCGCCTCTGGCTGCTGTATAAAAAGAAGCATTCATACTGCTTTACTCTCCTTCCTCTCTTCCTCAAAGCTTTCCAAAAAAGCGATTATGTTTAAGCCGGTCCGATCTCGACGATCTTTGCGGCCAGTTTGTCATACATGGACAGCACCTGCGCCGCGCTCTGGAGTGCTCTCTGCGAGGTCATCATATCCGTCATCTCGGAGATCGCGTCCACATTGGAATCCTCCAGCGCGTTCTGCCGTACCGATGCCTGCGCCTGCCGGGTCTGTCCCGTTGCCGTAAACGCATTGCCCGGCGCTTTGGTCAATTGTGCCGCATAATCCGCAAAATCCACCAGCTTCAGCTTGCCTACGATCGTTCCCTGATCGGAATCCACGATGGAGCCATCCGCATCGATGGTGATCTGGTCACTCGAAAGCTTGATATCCCCGCTTTCTCCCTGCACACGCCCAAGACTTGGCAGATACAAATACCCCTCATCGTCCAGAGAGAACGAACCGTCACGCGTGTAAACCATGCCGTCTGCCGTTTTCACCTGAAAGAAGCCATCACCGATGATGCAGGTATCCAGCGGGCTTACCGTCGTTGAAAACCCGCCCCCGCTGTAATTTGTTACATTGCCGTCCGCGACGACCTTCCAGTTCATCGTGCCGATCGGCTGCGGATCGTTCTTGTGCAGATTGCCGGTACGATACATCAGCTCGTCCTGAAAGCTCCTCTGCGTGAACGTGTCGCTCTTGAAGCCCGGCGTGGTCACATTCGCCATGTTATTACTGATGACATTTAATTTTCTGGTCTGCGTCAGCATCCCGGAGGTCAAATTGTAAAATCCCTGAAACATCGTTTCATCCCTTCCTTTTATTCCATTTATGCCATCTGCTTGCGCAGATATTGTTCCAATTTATGAATGGCACTTGCGTGGATCTGTGAAACGCGCGGCTCACTGATTTCCAGCACCGAGGCGATCTCCTTCATCGTCAGCTCGTCGCTGTAGTAGAGCGACAGCACCATTTGTTCCTTTTCCTTCAGGCTGCGGATGCCCTCCTTGAGCGTTTCCTTCAGCTCGTTCTCCAGATACTGCTCCTCCGGCTGGTTCTCCACATCGGTGGACTGAATACCGGAAACGCGCTGCTTTTCCTGTGACTCCTCCAGCACCATGTCCAGAGAAAGCACCGAAAACAGCCCCATCTTTTCGACAGCCTCATTGTACTGCTTCTGGTCCATACCCAGTGTCACAGCCACTTCCTCCGGCGCGGGTAACGCTCCGGTCCGCGTGTAGATCTCCATCGTCTTTTCGCGGATGTCCTTGCAGTTCTTGCGGATATTGCGCGGGACCCAGTCCTGTTTCCTCGCGATATCTATAATCATACCACGAATTCGCCAGGAAACATAGGTCTCAAATTTCGCATTTTTTGAAAAATCGTATTTATCCAGCGCTTTCATCAGCACGATCACGCCCTCATTGATGATGTCGTCGATCTGTGTGAAGCCCACATACACATCCCGCATCTGTACGGCGATCGCCTTGACGATATACAAATAACGGAGTGTCAGCTCTTGCTTGATGTCCAGATCTCCGCTCTCGCGGTATAATGCCAAAAGCTCTTCATTTGTCTTGGTATTCAGATCCATACATCCACTCCTTTCCGTTATTTTGCTGTAATATTACCGATTGCCTGAATCTGTATGTTATTCGCGATCTCCTGGAAGGAAAGCACATACAGCGACGGATAGAACTGTTCAAGCAGCCGATATACATACACACGAATGACCTGGCTGGTCAGAATGATCGGCTCCTGATCCAGATCCGCAAACTTCTTGACCGCTGCACCGATCTGTGTCAGGACGCTCTGCATGAGCTCCGGAGAAAGCGCCATATAATAGCCCTGCTCTCCCTTGGTCAGACTGGACACCATCATCTTTTCGAGCTCCGCATCCAGCGTCAGAACACGCATCTGTCCGCCGCGGCAGAACTTGCTGGTGATGGTCCGCTTCAGCGTCATACGGATATTCTCTACGATATTGGTTATATCGGCACCGCTTGCGACGGAATCGGAGATGCTCTCCAAAATCGTTTCCATGTCCTTGATCGGAATGCCCTCCTGCAGCAGACTGACCAGAATCTTCTGCAGCATGCCGTAGGAAACCATGCCCGGGACCACTTCCTCGACCAGCTTGCCGGAATGCTGCTTGACATTCTCGACCAGCTTGACGACCTCCTCACGATTGAGCAGCTCGTAAGCGTGGCGGCGCACAGTCTCGGATAAGTGCGTGACCATGACCGAAAGCGGGTCGATGACGGTGTAGCCATAAATTTCTGCCATTTCCTTGTTTTCCGGCAAAATCCATTTACTCGGAATCCCATACGCAGGCTCGATGGTTTCAATTCCCTCGATCTCGCCTGCCACATCCTCAGGCTCCAGCGCCAGATAGTGATCGACGAGAATCTCGCCTCTTGCCACTTCTTCGCCCTTGACCTTGATGATATATTGGTTGGTGTTCAGCCCGGAGCTGTCGCGCAGACGCACCGACGGAATGACGAAGCCCATTTCCTGCGCATACTGACGCCGGAAAATCACGATACGGTTGATCATCTTGCCGCCGCTGCTTTCATCGACCAGCGGGATGAGGCTGTATCCAAATTCCATCTCGATCGGCTCGACACCGATGATGGAGTACACATTGTTGATGTCGCGATAGTAGTCCTCCTCGGACTGTGCCTCCGGCTTGGCTGCCTCCGGCGCTGCCGATAGCTCTGCAAGACGCGCTTTTTCGGCTGCCTCGCCGATTTTTTTCTGCAGTCTGAGACCGACCAGAATCAAGGCGATCGCCAGAACAGCAAGCTGGAACTTCGGCATACCCGGTATCAGAATCAGTACGGCAAGCACCACGCCCGCGAAGATGATCGCACGCGGCTGTGCAAGGAATTGCCCCGATACATCGTCGTTGAGACTGCCCTGTGATACCGCGCGGGTAACAATCATGCCGGTCGCCGTTGAAATCAGCAGCGCCGGAATCTGCGAAACCAGCCCATCGCCGACAGTCGCGATCGAATAGACCGACAGCACTGTGCTGAAATCCATGCCGCCCTGCAGTATACCGATGACGCTGCCGCCGATGAGGTTGATGAGCGTGATGATGATGGACATGATGGCATCGCCCTTGACAATCTTGGTCGCACCATCCATTGCGCCGTAAAAGTCTGCTTCTCTCTGGATCTTTTCGCGGCGCTGTCTTGCCTGCGCCTCATTGATGAGACCCGAGCTCAGGTCGGCGTCGATTGCCATCTGTTTACCGGGCATCGCGTCCAGCGTAAATCTGGCTGCAACCTCTGCAACACGCTCCGCGCCCTTGGTGATGACGAGGAACTGCACCAGTACGATAATGAAGAAAATAACAAAACCGACTACGACATTGCCCTGCAGTACGAAGCTGCCGAAGGACTTTATGACCTGTCCGGCTTCCCCGCCGCGCGACAGAATGTTTCGCGTCGAGGACACGTTGATGCCCAGACGAAACAGGGTCGTAATCAGAAGCAGGGACGGGAAGATGGAAAACTCCAGCGCTCCCTTGATATTCATGCTGATGATCAGGATCATTAACGATACTGCAATATTTATGATGATCATGACGTCCAGCATAAACGGACTCATCGGTATGATCAAAAGCAAAACAATGACAACGACAAAGAGCGTCACTGCATTATTGGTCAGTAGATTCCTCATGTTTACTCCATTTTTTGGTTCAGCTTGTATATGTAAACCAGAATTTCCGCGACAGCACCATAGTGTGCGGGCGGAATTTCTCCGTTGATTTCAGTTTCTGCATACAAGGCACGCGCCAGCGGTCTGTTCTCGATGACCGGTACCTTGCTCTCTTCTCCGACTGCGATGATACGCAGTGCCAGTTCGTCCTGCCCCTTGGCAAGCACGATCGGTGCGCTGTTCTGATCGATGTCATATTTGAGCGCAACCGCAAAATGCGTCGGGTTTCGGATGATCACATCTGCATCGGGAACTGCCTGCATCATACGCATGCGCGCTCTCTGCTGCTGCAGATTTTTGATTCTGCCCTTGATCTCCGGATTTCCCTCCGTCTGTTTATATTCCTCCTTGACCTCCTGCTTACTCATGCGCAGCTTGCGTTCAAAGCTCCACCACTGGTACAGATAGTCCAGCGCGGCGATCGCCACAAACGCGATAACGATGCGGATGATCAGTGTCTTGAGCATCGAAAAGGTAAACGCAACCGATTTGGCAATATCCAGCTGCATCGTCTTGACCGTGCTCGCCATATCGGCCTTGAGCATGCTGTAGGTCAGCACGATCAGCACAATCAGCTTCAGGATGCTTTTGACCAGCTCTACGATGTTCTGCATGGAAAACAGCTTCTTGAAGCCCTCCAGCGGGTTGAGCCGACTAAACTTCGGCTTGAGATTTTTGGTCGCAAACAGGAAGCGTGTCTGCATGCCGCTGCCGAGAATACCCAGAAGTACGCAGACCAGCAGGAACGGCAGCAGCGACTTGGCAAGCGTGACGGCAAACAGACTGCTCAGTGTGATCACATTGCCGTTACTCGTGTCCGTCATCGTTCCGGCGATGCCGAGGAAACGGATCATAAACTGCGCAATCGATACGATCATGCCCTCCAGGAAAATGCTCAGTGCGAAGAAAGAACCCGCAAAGGTGACCAGACTCGCAACGTCCTTACTTTGCAGCACATTACCTTCTTTTCGTTGGTCCCTTCGCTTTTTGGGCGTGGCTTTCTCGGTTTTGGAACCGGAATCTGCCATCTATCTCACCTCACATCTCTATCCCCCTGCGACCTTCAGCATCTGAGACATGGCTCGCATCATGTCCGAGATCACATCTCCGATCACGCTGTTCAGCGGGTCGATCAGAATGATCATCAGGATAAACCCGCACAGCAGCCTCAGCTGTATGCTGAGGATAAATATATTAACTTGTGGATTGACTTTCATCAATACCCCAACGACGATTTCCAGAATAAATTCAAAGGCAATCATAGGAAACGATATTTTGACTGCCAAAACGACACAATCATAAAAAATATCGATTGCCAGCTGCGCGGCATGCGTCGAGATCGCGACCTCGCCGTAAGGCAGCAGCTGCCCTGCATCGAGCAGGATCTTCATCAGCGCCAGATGCCCGTCTACCGCAAAAAAGATCAGCGTGTAGTAGATCTGCAAAATCTTACCGGACAGCGCGATCTGCGCACCGTTCTGCGGGTCATAGACCTGCGCCATCGAAATACCCATCTGGAAGTCGATGAGCGTGCCCGCAAACGTAAATACCATATCTAAAAGCTCCAGCAGGAAACCCAAAAGGTAGCCGACTGCAAACTCCTTGAGCAAAAGGACCGCGAATTCCAGTGAGGAATCAACCGAAAAGTCCTGCATGGCTGCGCTCTGCGTGGTATAAATCAGCACCGCAAGCACCAGCGCCAGCCCGGTCTTGGCTATGGCAGGAATGTTTCTCCTGCCTAAGATCGGATTGAGAAAGATAAACCCGAACATGCGCATCGCAATTAAGAAAAACAGCATGTTCCGTCCCCTAACCCGCGATCAGAGCGAAGATCTCTTCGGTAAAGTTCTGCAGTGTTTTTAACATCGTACTGCCCGTCAGGAGCAGGATGATGCCGATCACGATCAGCTTCGGCACAAATGTGAGCGTCTGCTCATGGATCTGTGTCGCTGCCTGCAGAATGGAAATGATGATGCCTACGACCATACTGATGATCAGAATCGGCCCGCCCAGCTGCACAGAATACACAAACAACTGATACATGATATCACTGATTTGTCCTGTCGTCAGCATGTCTTACTCACCCCCGTCAAAATCCATTGATAATTGATGCGAACAAAAGCTCCCAGCCGTTCACTGTGACAAACAGCAGCAGTTTGAACGGCAGCGCGATCGTCGCGGGCGGCAGCATGATCATACCCATCGACATCAGTGTACTCGACACGATGATGTCGATCAACAGGAACGGAATATAAAGTAAAAGTCCCGCCGTAAAGGCTCGCTTGAGTTCACTGGTCACAAACGCCGGTACGATGACGACGAGGGACAGCTCCTCCGGATTGTCCACCTGTTCGCTGTCAGCCGCGTCTGTAAAGAGGTTCAGCGCACTGACCTCCGTCTGCTTGAGCATGAACTGTTTCATCGGCACTACGGCCTTGTCCAGCGCTTCCTCCTGCGTCATCTCCCCTGCCTTATAGGGCTGGTACGCATCGGTGTCGATCTGCTGGATCACCGGATTCATGATGAACAGCGAAAGAAAGATCGCCATGCCCACAAGTACAATATTCGGCGGTGTCTGCTGCACGCCGATAGCCGTCCTCGTAAAGGAAAGAATGATGATAATGCGCAGAAACGACGTCATCATCACCACGATGGACGGCAGCAGCATCAGGACGGTGAGCATGAACAAGATCTCTAAGGTAGGCGTTTGCTCTCCGTTGATACTGATTAAACTATTCCCTAACTCCATGTGTTATTTCCTATCTCTCATCCGCAAAAGCATATCCCGAAACGAAGGCATCATCAGATTGTCGTCCTCCGGCTGCGACAGATCCTGTAATAAGGAGTCGTCATCGATCTCCGCCAGAAGCGAAACGTTCTGCGGCGTCACGCCGACTAAAAAGAGGCGTTCGCTCACCTGCAGCAGCGCGACTGACGCGTCCTGACTGCATCTGCTCTGCTCCAGGACTCTGATGTGCTGTGCGCTCCCGCCGAAACCGACGCCGCGCGCTCTTTTACCCACATAGCGGGTGCAGATATACGAAAGGTACAGAACAAGGATCAGAACCAGCAGGATGCCCAGAGCCGTCAATACTTTTTCGAATCCCCCCATTGTGTTATCTCCTTTTCAAACGTCTGCAGCTACAGGATCTCGGTAATGCGGATGCCGAAGTTATCGTCTACGACAACGACATCGCCCTTGGCGATGCACTGTCCGTTGACATAGAGATCGACCTGATCACCTGCCAGCTTGTCGAGTACGACGAGGGAGCCCTTATTGAGATCCAGAATATCCTTGACGTATTTTTGTGTTCTGCCGATCTCCACAGATACCTCCATCGGCACATCCATGATCAGATCCAGATTTTCGTCCGGATTGGTCTCTTCCTGCCCATTGAGGTTCGGCTGCGGTGCGGCATGCACCTTGATCCTGCGCGGTGCGTGGCTCTGCTCGATCTGCTGCTGCATCATCTGCCGCTGCATATCCATAGACTGCCGCATCATATCCATCATCTGCATCATATTGTTGACAACGCCCGGATCCATCTGCGTCTGCTGCACAGGTGCTGCTGTCATCGCAGGCATCACAGGCTGCGCAGGGTCTGCCTGCATCGGCCGCGCCGGAACGGCTTGTGCAGGCTGTGCCGGTGTCGGTGCTGCAGCGGCTGCAGGCTGCGGCATCGGTTCCGGCTGCACCGGTGCGGCCGGTGCCGGAGCAGGCTGCGCGGTCTGTGCAGGCGCTGTTTCCGCGGCTTGTGCAGGTGCAGGCGCTACCGGAGTTTCTGCTGCCGCAGGCGCAGACTCCGCAATCGGTGCCGCCGCAGGCTGGGTTGCGATCTCTGCTGCCGGAGCAGGCTGCTCTGCCGGGACGGCTTCCTCAGGTACCGCGCCCATTTCGGCAAGGAACCCGGATACGAGCTTCTTCGCCAGCTTGATCGGCATCACGTTGAGGAATTCACTCTGCATCTTGTCTTCGATCTTGAGGTCGAAGTGGAT
>UQMQ01000072.1 GCA_900542245.1 uncultured Eubacteriales bacterium | reverse complement strand
GCAGCCTAGGTAAAGGTCCCTGCTCCAAAAATCCGCCCTCATCAAACGCTTCGGTCATAAACCGCATCGCCTGTGCGGATTCTGCGTGCCGTACGATCTGCTTCCCCTTTAAAATCTAAATTTTCAGGAACGTTTTTTTATCTTTTTTTAAGTCAAATATAAAAAATCTTTGCATTTTTCTTTTCCTTCCCGCACCTCTTGAAATTACAATCTTTCTACATTAAAATATTACCAAAAGAATGAAGCAAGGAGAGTGACAGCATGCACACAAGCGAAGTTTTAAGAATGCTCTTTGACGATAACAGTTTCATGCAGATCGGAGCCCGGGAAGACGAGAACGTCATCATCGGCTATGGCACGATCAACAATCGGTTGGTCTATGCTTTCGGTCAAAACGATCAGGTTCACAGCGGCGCCTGCGGTCCTGCCCATATCGAGCGGATCCTGCGCGCTTACCGTATGGCCGTCAAAAGCAAAGCCCCATTGATTGGAATCTTTCATTCCACAGGTCTTGTTCTGGATCAAGGTATGGAGATTATGGAAAAGCTCGGAGAGCTCTACTGTTTTCAAAGAGAAGAGGCCGCCAGCATCCCGCAATACATGATTGTCAAGGGTTCCTGCGGCGGCGGACTCGCCCTCGCGGCCACCATGGGCGATTTTGTTTTTGTGAATGAAGAAGGCGGCGACTACTTCATCAATCCGCCCGATACCTTAGATCAAAGCAGTACCGAAAGCGAGCATATCGTCAGCAAATCGATCGATCTGATCGGCAGCATGCACGAGATTACTGCGAAAGTGCGCAGCCTGATTGAAATTCTGCCTTCCAGCCAGACAGAAGGCATTGTCCAGGTTTATGAAAGTGCGGATTTGAACCGCCCTTGTCTTTTTGATGAAGGCGCAGAAAGCTTCGTACGGGAAGTGGCCGGCGCGATTGCAGATGATGGTCTGTTTTATGAAACAAAATCTCTCTTCGGCAAAAGAACCGTCACCGGCTTTATTCGTCTCAACGGCAGAACCATCGCAGTGATTGGAAACAACCGCATCGACGGAGCCTCCAGACTCAGTGCCGCAGGCTGCGATAAGCTGAGCCATTTCATTGCGTTTTGCAGCAGATTTTCTATCCCGGTACTTTCTCTGGTGGACATCGATGGTTTCGCGACGGATTTTGAAACCGAGGCGCACTTCAGCACTGCGGTGAATAAACTGGTCGGTAAACTTGCAAAGGCACGCATGCCTCGCATCAATGTCATCATCGGCAAGTCGCTGGGAAGCTGCCACGCGATTCTCAACAGCCATGGATTGGGGACGGATTTTATCTTTGCATGGGACGGAGCTGAGGTCGGCATGATGGCCAAAGAGCGTTATCACATTCTTTACGGTGCAGAAGCCGCAGCGGTAGATAAGGGTGCCGTCGATAAAATCATTTATCCGCAAGACACCAGAAAATATGTCATTGGCGCGCTGGAAGCGCTGATGCTGCCATAAGGAAAGAGAAGGATCAAGATATGAGTATCTCCGCTATTTTAGCAAAGGCATTTTCCACGACGTTGCTCGGTATGGGCACCGTGTTCGCGCTGCTGATCGTCATCAGCCTCATCATAGGCTGGCTACGATACATTCCGGTCGTCCTGGACCGGCTGCAAAAGCCAAAGCCGACTACGGCTGCACCTGCAGCCTCTGCCGCCAGTGATGCCGCAGGCGGCATGCAGGCAGCAAGCGGCGACAATCGCAGAAAGCTTGCCGCTGTTATGACTGCAGCCATTGCCGCTTATGAAGCAGAGCATGGACAGGCAGCGAGCGGCGACGATTACGTAGTCAGAAACATTCGCCGTATCCGACATGAAGCAAAATAGAAGAACAGAAACGAGGAAACACAAATGGAAACCTATATTGTTACCGTAGACGGGACTGCTTATGAAGTCACCGTACAAAAAAAATCACAGCTGCAGCCGGAATGCACACCGCAGGCAGCACCCGCACACCCGCAGACAAAAGAGTCAAAAATCGCTGCTGCTCCCGCAGCAGCTGTTGATGAGAATGCGCTCAAGGTCACTTCCGGAACATCCGGTAAAATTTGGAAGGTTGTTGCTGCCGCCGGAGATACCGTGAAGCGCGGTGATACCCTTGTTATTTTAGAGGCGATGAAGATGGAGATCCCTGTTGTCGCTCCGGAAGACGGTCAGGTGCTTTCCATCAACGCTGCAGAAGGTGACAGTATCGAAACCGGCGACACCGTTGCATGCCTAAAGCCACAGTCTGCAGGTGAATAAAATGGAAAACATCTTTACGACCTTCAGCAATTTACTGCATCAGGTAGCCTTTTTAGGTATGACGCCCGGCAATTTTATCATGATTTTGGCCGCGCTCTTCTTCCTGTATCTTGCCATCGGACGCGGATATGAGCCACTGCTGCTGGTTCCAATCTCTTTCGGCATGCTCCTGGTCAACATCTGTCCGAGCATTATGGAGGAAGGCGGCTTGCTGCATTACTTCTATCTTCTGGATGAGTGGACGATCCTGCCGTCGCTGATCTTCCTCGGCGTCGGCGCGATGACAGATTTTGGCCCGCTGATTGCGAATCCCAAAAGCTTCCTTTTAGGCGCAGCGGCGCAGTTCGGCATTTACGCCGCCTTTATCGGTGCGTTGCTGCTGGGCTTCAATGAGGCTGCGGCGGCGGCTATTTCCATCATCGGCGGTGCCGATGGACCAACCTCCATCTATCTGGCCATGATGCTCAAACAAAAAGATCTGCTGGGTCCGATTGCAGTTGCAGCCTACTCTTATATGTCTCTGGTCCCGGTCATTCAGCCGCCGATCATGAGACTGCTGACGACAGAGGAAGAACGCAAGATCAAAATGGAACAATTGCGGCCGGTCAGCAAGGCTGAACGCATCTGCTTCCCGATCGTTGTTACCATCGTTGTATGCGGGCTGCTCCCGGCTACTACGCCTTTAGTCGGTATGCTGATGCTCGGCAACCTGTTCCGGGAATCCGGCGTGGTCCGCCAGCTGCAGGAAACGGCCTCCAACGCGCTGATGTATATCGTTGTCATCCTGCTGGGTACCTCGGTAGGCGCAACGACCAGTGCGGAAGCGTTCCTGAACTGGACGACGATCAAAATCGTCGCTCTCGGTCTGATCGCATTTGCATTCGGCACCGCCGCAGGCGTTGTCTGCGGTAAAATCATGTGCAAGCTGACACATGGAAAGGTGAATCCGCTGATCGGTTCCGCCGGCGTCTCGGCTGTACCGATGGCGGCGAGAGTATCGCAAAAAGTCGGCGCGGAAGCGGATCCTACCAATTTTCTGCTTATGCACGCAATGGGACCGAATGTGGCCGGCGTGATCGGCACCGCAGTCGCAGCAGGAACTTTCCTCGCGATGTTCGGCGTATCCTAAACGCGTACAACTTTTACATTTTACAGAACCCTATTGCAGGAATCAGGAGGACTTTATGGAATATATGAATCAAACGACACCCAGAAAACTTGGGATTACAGAAACTGTGCTGCGAGACGCACAACAGTCTCTGATTGCTACCAGAATGCCGACCGAGCAGATGCTCCCCATCCTTGATACGATGGATCAGGTTGGCTATCACTCCGTCGAATGCTGGGGCGGCGCGACCTTTGATGCCTCGCTGCGCTTTCTGAAGGAGGACCCTTGGAAGCGCCTGCGTCTTTTGCGGGACGGCTTCAAAAAGACAAAACTGCAGATGCTGCTGCGCGGACAGAACATCTTAGGTTATCGGCATTACGCAGATGATGTCGTTGCCTATTTTGTTCAAAAATCCATTGCCAACGGCATCGATATTCTGCGGATCTTTGATGCGCTCAATGATCTGCGCAATCTGGAAACTTCCGTCAAGGCCGCAAAAAAAGAAGGCGGCCACGTACAACTTGCGATGTCTTACACCTTAGGTGAGGCATATACCAAAGATTACTGGCTCAACCTTGCAAAGAACATGGAGAACATGGGCGCGGATTCTATTTGCCTCAAGGACATGGCCGGACTCCTGCTCCCGTATGATGCGTATGAACTGCTCTCAGCGCTGAAGCAAACCATCAGCGTACCCATTCAGCTCCATACGCACTGCACGAGCGGTGTCGCTGCCATGACCTACCTTAAGGCCGCAGAAGCAGGTGCAGATGTCATCGACACTGCCATTTCCCCGTTCTCCATGGGAACGAGCCAGCCGCCGACCGAAGTGATGGCTGAAACCTTCAAGGGGACTCCGTTTGACACCCATCTCGATCAAGGTCTCCTTGCGGAAATCGCAGACTATTTCCGTCCGATTCAGGCTCAGGCACTGGCCAGCGGTCTGCTTGATCCGAAAGTACTGAATGTCGATATCAAAACCCTGCTCTATCAGGTTCCCGGCGGCATGCTCTCGAATCTGGTATCACAGCTCAAGGAGCAGCACGCCGCGGATCGGTATTATGAAGTGCTGCGGGAGATTCCAAAGGTCCGCGAAGACCTCGGCGAGCCGCCTCTGGTCACCCCATCTTCTCAGATTGTCGGCACACAGTCTGTGCTCAACGTGCTGACCGGTGAACGCTACTCCGCCATGTCAAAGGAAACCAAGGCCTTGCTGAAAGGGGAATACGGCAAAACGATCAAACCGTTCAACCCGAAAGTGCAGAGGGAAGCCCTCGGAGAGGAAACGCCGATCACCTGCAGACCTGCGGATTTGATTCCGCCGGAACTGCCGGAACTGGAAGCAAAGGTCTCGCGCTATAAGCAGCAGACGGAAGACGTCCTCACCTACGCACTTTTCCCGAATGTCGCAGAGGAGTTCTTTCAATATCGAGAAGCACAGCAAACAAAAATCGACCCGAAAAAGGCCGATTTGCAAAATAAAGCTTATCCGGTATAGACAGCTTGCTAAATAGTGTCCAAATCGTAATCTCTGGAGAAAATCTTGAGAAGCACGACGTGGGTCTGCGTCCTGCCGAACTTCTGCAAAAGTCTGAGGAAGGCATCCAGATCCGTCGTTGTCGGTGTCGTGACCTTGAGAAGCATTGAATAGTCACCGGACAGATAATAGCATTCCAGTACACGCTTGTCTGCCTCAACATACTTGCAGAATTCGTCCCGCACATTCGGCGGAATGGTCACTTCAATGTAGGCCGTGATCGGCAGTCCGATCTTTTCATAGTTGATGCAGGCTTTGTATCCGGTGATGATTCCCGCCTTCTCCAGCTTTTCGATTCTGGATGAAACTGCGGGCGGTGTCAGATAAACCTGCTCTGAAAGATGGCTTAAGGAAATGCGCGCATTTTTACTTAAAATTGATATGATTTTCCAATCGATTTTATCGAGTTGCTCCATCGTGTGTTCCTCATGCTTTTCTAGAAATATACAAAAACAGTATAGTGTATTTTGGACAAAAAATCAATCGTTCCAGGCGACTTTAAAGGAGAAAATATAATGAAAAAAACAGATCTGAACTGGGAAACCCCGATTCTCGGCGTCATCGGCGGTATGGGACCGATGGCAACCGAACTTTTTTACAAAATGATCATTGAAAAAACACCTGTAACCTGTGATCAGGAGCATCTGGATACGATCATCCTCGGTCATGCTTCCATGCCGGATCGAACAGCTGCGATTCTCTCCAAAGATCCGCAGCGTATCCGAGAAACCGCACAAAAACTGCTGTCTGATGCCAAGACGCTGGAAACGCTGGGCGCAGACTGTATCGCGGTGACCTGCAACACAGCGCACTATTTCGTAGACCAGATCGCGGATCAGGTAAGCATCCCTTTCATTCACATGATCAGGGAGACTGCCAAAGCTGCTGCTGCCGCTTGTCCCGGCGAAAAGGTCGGTATTCTCGCGACAGACGGCACAATCAGAACTGAGCTTTATCAAAAGGCTTTAGCTGCCGAGAACGTCATTCCTTGTGTCCTTGATGCAGAGGGACAGTCGCTCGTCATGCATGAAATCTATGATTGCGTGAAGCCAGGGAAACCCGTCGACGAAGCAGCCTGGCAGATTATCGATGAAAAGCTGCATGCGATGGGCTGCAAATGTGCGCTTCTTGCCTGCACAGAGCTGTCTGTGATCAAAGCTGATAAACAATTAAATGATTTTTATATGGATCCCATGGAAGTCATGGCAGACCGCTGCCTCGCATTCTTTGGGAAAAAGGAGGTAAGCAAATGATTCGTATCAACGGAAGAAACACAATCGGAAAACCGGATAAATTATTCGGCGTCAGCGCGCTGGCCAAAGCACGCATTGCCGAGATTGGCAAAGAAAACGTAATCAACTCTACCCTCGGCGTTCTGTTGGATGACAACGGCAAGCTGGTCGTTCTTTCCTCTGTTATGGAAGCACTGCATGAACTGCGCCCGGAAGAATTCGCGGCTTATGCACCGATCATCGGTATCCCGGAATACAAGGAAGCCGTAACCAAGGCAGTTTTTTTGGATGAAGTCCCGCAGGACCTCTTTATCGAAACCTGCTACGCACCGGGCGGTACCGGCGCACTGCGCAACGCGATCTCCTGCTACAGCAGCCCGGGAGACAAGATCCTCACCGCGGACTGGCATTGGGCACCGTACAACGTGATCGCTGCGGAACTCGGCCGGGAAGTCAAGACTTACACCCTGTTTGATGAAGATTATCATTTTAATGATGCTTCCTTCCGCAAATCGCTGAGCGATATCCTCGCGGTACAAGATCAGGCGGTTGTTATCATCAATACCCCTGCGCACAACCCGACCGGCTATACATTCACCTTGGAGGACTGGAATAAGGTGATCGATATTTTCAAAAGTTTTCCACACAAAAATATCATCTGTGTGGTGGATATTGCCTATCTGGACTTTGCGGGAGAAGCGTATGCATATCGTGCTTTTCTCAAAAAACTGACCGGACTGCCGCATCATATCCTACCGCTGATTGCTTTCAGTGCATCCAAAGGTTTCACCATGTACGGCATGCGCTGCGGTGCACTGCTGTGCATGGCTCCGACTGCGGAGCTTGCCAAGGAGTTTCGGGATGCCGCGTCCGTTGCCAGCCGCGCCTCCTGGTCAAACGGCAATCATTCTGCTATGGCAGTCATCAGCAAGATCTTCGCGGATGACGCACTTTTAGCCAAGGTCACGGATGAGCGCAACCATTACATGCAGATCTTGCAGGAACGCGGACGTGCCTTCATGGAAGAAGCAAACAAAATCGGGCTCAAATGCTGCCCATATGATTCCGGCTTTTTCATCACCGTTCCATGCGAAAATGCGGAAGAGGTCGGTAAAGCACTGCAGGCGCTCAATGTATTCGCGATCCCGCTCGGACCTGGCATCCGCGTATCCGTTGCCTCCAATACGGTCGAAGAATGCCGCGCGATCCCGGGCAGACTGCAGCAGGCCATCGAGTCTGTAAACGGCAAATAAGAATCAATCACATTTTTATCAGAAACGGAGGGAAAACTATGACTCACAAATATGTCTATCTATTTTCAGAAGGTGACGCAAGCATGCGCAATCTGCTCGGCGGCAAGGGCGCAAACCTCGCGGAAATGACCAAACTGGGTCTTCCGGTCCCGCAGGGCTTTACCATCACAACCGAAGCCTGCACGCGATATTACGATGACGACCGGCAGATCAACGCGGATATCCAGGCACAGATCGATGCCGCAGTCCTTGAAATGGAGAAGATCACAGGCAAAAAGTTCGGTGATAAACAAAATCCGCTGCTTGTCTCCGTACGGTCCGGCGCCAGAGCCTCCATGCCCGGCATGATGGATACGATCCTGAACCTCGGATTGAATGAAGAAGTCGTGGAGATCATCGCGGCAAAGACCGGAAACGAAAGATGGGCGCGCGACTGTTATCGCCGCTTCATCCAGATGTACGCAGACGTTGTCATGGAAGTCGGCAAGAAATATTTCGAGGAATTGATCGATCGCATGAAAGCGGCGCGCGGCGTCACGCAGGACGTCGAACTTACCGCTGCCGACCTCAAAGAGCTCGCCGAACAGTTCAAGGCAGAATACAAAGAAAAAATCGGTGCGGACTTCCCGGAGGATCCGAAGGAACAGCTGATGGGCGCGATCAAAGCCGTCTTCCGTTCCTGGGATAATCCACGCGCGAATGTTTATCGCCGGGACAACGATATTCCGTACTCCTGGGGCACTGCGGTCAACGTACAGGAAATGGCGTTCGGCAACTGGTCCGACGCATCCGGCACCGGTGTCGCCTTTACCCGCGATCCGGCGACCGGCGAAAAGAAGCTGATGGGAGAATTCCTCCTGAACGCGCAGGGCGAAGATGTCGTTGCCGGCGTGCGTACCCCGCAGCCGATCGCGGCCCTTGCCGAGGTCATGCCGGAGGTGTTCGCGCAGTTCCAAAAAGTCTGCGATACGCTGGAAAAGCATTACCGCGATATGCAGGACATGGAATTTACGATTCAGGACCGCAAGCTTTTCATGCTGCAGACCAGAAACGGCAAGCGAACCGCCAAAGCCGCGCTGAAGATCGCCTGTGACCTGGTGGACGAAGGCATGCGCACTGAGCAGGAAGCTGTCGCTATGATCGACCCGCGGAATCTGGACACCCTCCTGCATCCGCAATTTGACGAAAAAGCGCTGCAGGCTGCTGTGCCGATTGGCAAAGGACTTGGCGCTTCCCCGGGCGCGGCCTGCGGCAAGGTCGTTTTCGACGCGGCGGATGCGGTCGCATATGCTGAAAAAGGTGAAAAGGTCGTGCTGGTTCGTCTGGAAACATCTCCGGAGGATATCACCGGCATGAAAGCCGCACAAGGCATTCTGACTGTGCGCGGCGGCATGACCTCCCATGCGGCGGTTGTCGCCAGAGGCATGGGTACCTGCTGCGTGTCCGGCTGCGGTGAGATACAGATGGACGAAGCGAATAAACGCTTCACGCTCGGCGGGAAAGTCTTTACCGAAGGCTCCGAAATCTCCATCGACGGTTCGACCGGAAAGATCTACGAAGGGCTTCTGCCGACCGCAGACGCTGTCATTGCCGGTGAATTCAGCAGGATCATGGCATGGGCGGACAAGTACCGCAGATTAAAGGTCCGGACGAACGCAGATACCCCGACAGACGCTAAAAAAGCACGGGAGCTGGGTGCGGAGGGTATCGGTCTTTGCCGCACAGAGCATATGTTCTTTGAAGAAGACCGCATCGCGGCTTTCCGCGAAATGATCTGCGCCGATACCGCAGCAGAACGCGAAGCTGCTTTAGATAAGATCCTCCCGTATCAGCAGGGAGACTTTGAAGCGCTCTTTGCGGCGATGGAAGGAAATCCGGTCAACATCCGCTTCCTTGACCCGCCGCTGCATGAGTTCCTGCCGACCGAAGAGGAGGATATCCGCAGACTGGCGGATGCGCAAGGCAAAACAATCGCACAGATCAAACAGATCATCGCCTCGCTGCATGAGTTTAATCCGATGCTCGGACACCGCGGTCTGCGGCTTGCCATCACTTATCCGGAGATCCCGCGCATGCAGACGCGCGCAGTCATCCGTGCGGCGCTCAATGTACAGAAGCTGCACCCTGACTGGACGATCGTTCCGGAGATTATGATTCCGCTGACGGCAGACGCCAAAGAGCTGGCATTTGTCAAAAAGATCGTAGTCGAGACTGCGGACGCAGAGATCAGCGCCTCCGGCACAGAGCTCAAGTACAAAGTGGGGACGATGATCGAAACGCCGCGGGCCTGCACGGTGGCGGATGAAATCGCAAAGATCGCGGACTTCTTCAGCTTCGGCACCAACGATCTGACGCAGATGTCCTATGGGTTCTCCCGGGACGATGCCGGCAAGTTCCTCGATGCTTATTATGAAAACAAGATTTTTGAAAACGATCCGTTCGCAAAACTGGATCAAAAGGGGATTGGTTTCCTGATGCAGACGGCGCTGCGCCTCGGTAAAGAAGCAAATCCTTCGCTGCACACCGGCGTATGCGGCGAGCATGGCGGTGACCCGTCCTCGGTAGAATTTTGCCATAAAATCGGTTTGGACTATGTGTCCTGCTCTCCGTTCCGCGTACCAATCGCGAGACTGGCAGCGGCACAAGCAGCAATTGCAGATCTGAAAGAGAAATGTGAGAAGGAATAGATCCTGCAGTTGCGCCGTACCAATATAATATACTCCATGAAAAAGCCCTCTGGTGCACGATTGTGCTGCCGGAGGGCTTTTTCGCGAAGCAGGCTATATTTATCTCATGACTTCTTTCAAACTGAATACTGTTTTTCCCCGGATACCTGTCGTGGTCTCTCCATGGTATAAAGAGCTGATAATTGCCTCTTCAACCACTTCCGTCGTTGCTTCAAACATCAGATCCAAGGCCCCGTCATGCAGCTGCTGCAGCGAAATTATTTTCGTTTCGCTGTAATGCGGGATAGGATGTGCGTTAGGTTTCCGGCAACGCCAAAATTCAAACACTATATACTTCTTTTCCGTCAACATATGTTTTTAGAACCTGTATCTGCGCGATACTGTGTGCGTCTGTTGTAAACGGATCGTTTGACAGCAGAACAAGATCCGCTGCTTTCCCGATTTCCAAGCTTCCTTTATTCTGTTCATCAAAGCTTGCATACGCATTGGAAATGGTAAACATCCGAAGCGCTTCCAATACAGAAAGCTTTTCCTGCGGATGCCAACCCTCGGTTTTTTCATGAAGCGCGTCACGCGTGACCGCTACTTGAATATTCTCTAAAACATCGAACCTTTCTACCGGTGCATCTGATCCGCCGCAGCAGATCAGTCCTTTTTTCAGCATCGTTTTCCAAAGGTAGGAACGCTGTGCGACCTCCTCGCCGACAAGCGACGCTATGATTTTTTTATCGCTTGCAACAAAGATCGGCTGAATAAATGCCAAAATGTCATTTGCCTTCATTCGATCGAACAGATCGTCGCTCACGATCTGCAAATGATTAATCGCAAGGCGTTTTTCCTTTTTCCCGAATTTTTCTATTGTGTTTTCATAAGCAGTGCAAACCATATCTGCAGCTTTATCGCCGATTGCATGAATCAAAATCTGCATATCATGGGAGTATGCATAATCTACACAGCGCTGCAAGTCTGCCGCATCATGAACCGCAATGCCACAATTGTCCTCTCCAAGATAAGGATGATTCATCAACGCTGTTTTCGCACCAAGAGAACCGTCCTGATATAGTTTGATCGGTCCTATCTTATAGTAATCTGATCCTTGCCCTGTTCGATATCCCCGATCAATAAAGGCTTTCATATCTTCAAATGATGTGAAAGATGCTTCTTCATATACCTTAACCGTCAGCTTTTCTTCTTCTGCAAGCTGCTTGTATGCTGTAATAATACGTTCGCTTGGTCTACCCGGTAAAGATAAAAAGTTATCACTGTGAACACTCGTGATCCCGGCTTTATTGAATTCCTTTTGCGCAAAGGTAATCATTTCCTTTAGCTGCTCCACAGAAGGAACCGTCATAACGTCATAACATAACTTTACAGAGGCTTCGGTTAAAATACCCCTCTCCATATCAATCTGGTGGATATATTCTTTTGTTTTCTCCAGGGACGAAATGAGCTGTAAGGCTTTTGTGTTGACTGCAGCCAAATGTCCACACACGCGAATGAACAAAATTGGAACCGTCGTTGAGATTTTGTCTAAATCAAAACGATCCAAAATCCTCTTTTCTCCTTTAAAGTTCAACTCATTCCATCCGCGCCCGTAAAGCCAATCCGATTCCCCGCAAAACTTCTTCTCTGCTATGATCTTTTTTCCTTCTTCGATAATGCCATCTATAGAATCAGCGGCAAACATTGGATAGGATGTGTTGACGAAGGCATAGTTCAGCATATGTAAGTGCGAATCAATCAATCCGGGAAGCAGCGTTTTGCCGTTCAGATCGATTTTTTCTTCGCACGGAAGCTGAAGCGCTTCTTGATCATTACCTAAAAAAGTTATTTTCCCATCTTCAATGCCCAACGCTGTATATTTTCGATTTTCTGAATCAATGGAATAAATATTCCCGTTATAAAGCAGTTTGTCCAA
>UQMQ01000071.1 GCA_900542245.1 uncultured Eubacteriales bacterium | reverse complement strand
ATGTTTTCTTCAGCCGCTGTATAGCGTCCATTGTTGCGCATGATGCCGCCGACATTGCCAAGTCCCAAAAGCAGATCCGTTTTTTCTAAAAGCTGTACCGCATGCCCCTGCTTACGTGCGCGAATGGCAGCCGCGCACCCGGCCCAGCCGCCGCCGATAATCACAATTTTGCCCATAAAAAAACCTCCCTTGCATTCCTTCCTTTATAGGTATGCAAGGGAGGGCAGTTTTAGTATCAGGACGGAAAGGCAAAGCCCGGCTTCTTCCTATTCATCGCGCATGCCCGTTCCCGTTGGTTTCCTTGCTATCCTGTGCGGAAAGAGACCCCCGCGATTTTTTGCGGGTGACAAAAAGAATCTCCGGCGGGCAGTTTGGCTGATTGCACATATCCGTATGCACGCAGTGATAGGTGCTGCGGTCGAGCGCCGCCGCCCAGCGCAGTACGGCCGCACGCTCGGTTTTGCCTGCTTCGTGCCCCCAGTACATGGTGACAGAGAGCAGCCCGCCGACGGTCAGCTTGTCCAAAGCAACCTGCAGCGACGCAAGCGTAGTTTCCGCCTGCGTTGCACGCTCTTTGTCACCGCCCGGCAGATATCCGAGGTTAAAGACGATCAGACCGATCGGTTCACTGACATAGCGCACAAGGTTTGCATGGCTGTCCGCAACGAGGGTGACAGCAGGAAGCACTGCAGGCGCCTCTGCCCGATCAGATGCCTTGTGTGCTCTGTCCTGTGCCTGTATTTGTGGTAATGCCTGCACATCTTGAACGTCTGCAGCAAGCTGTGATGCCTGCGCTTGCGAGAGAATCTGTGTATCACCGACGCCTGCCGCTTGCAGCGCCTCGCGGGTGCTGGCAATCGCGTCCGGCTGAATATCAAAAGCGTAGACACGCCCGCAGCGCGCCGCCAGCCATACCGTATCGTTTCCTCTGCCGCAGGTCGCGTCGACAGCCGCATATGCCCCGCTCGCCAGCTGCGGCGACAGATAATGCGCCCAGATCGCCTGCGCCAGCTGTGTGGTATTTTGCAGTAGATTTTTTATCATTTTCCCTCGTTCCTTTCCTGCTATTGCGGGGCATCGCATGCCTATGCCCTGCCCGTTTGCTCTTGCTGCTATCTTACCATAGTTTCCGGCTGCACGCACTTACATTTTCGCATCGTCACGCCGTCGCCATCTGTCTCGCTGCAGGCGCCGCAGATGCCGATGCCGCAGCAGATGTTGGCATGATTCGGCAGCAGCAGGCAACGGTTCTGCGCTTGGCTTATGGCATCCTCACGATCTTTGAGACCGCAGGTGCTGTGCTGCACGCGCGCCGCGCCATCGAACGCAGCGCTTTTTAGGAATGCTTTTTTGGCTTGTGCAGCGTAGTACGGCGATGCCAAAAATAAAGTCTGCCTGCTCTCCGCTATCAGAGCCGCTGCCCGTTCCATTTCCGACGCCAGACGGATCGGCTGCCAGGGGATCGACTGCCCCTCCTGTGTCTTGAGATAGTCCGTAAGAAAATCTGCGGTCAGCTTATCGGCATCGATCAGCAGTCTCAGCCCAGGCGTGAGGCTTTGTGTCTGACAAGCAGTAGAGATGTCTTGCGTTCCTGCCTGACAAAATCGTTCCAGCATGTTGATAAACGGCGCGATAGCGGTTCCCTTGGCGATGACCAGCAGCGGGTCCGCCGGATGCAGGACGCCGCTGCCTAAGGCGGTCAGTCCGCCATAGAACGGTCCGCGGATGCGCCAAGGCGCTGTCAGGTCCTGCAGAAGCGCCCTGCTTTTGGGGCCGATCGGCTGGATCGCGATCTCGATTTGTCCGCCGCCTGCTGCGTCAATTGCTGATGGGAACGCCGATGCGGGAATCAGATCTGTATCGGTTTTGATAGAAGCAGATTGTATATCAGTTGATGCAGAGCCTGACGTTGATGCAGAGCCTGCTGGTGCAGCACCCGCCGTTGACGCAGCAGCAGGGGTAGTATGGGATGCAGTGCCTGCCGCATAGGTGCTGCGCAGGACAGAGAGTGGAATCTGCCAGCCGAGGCTTTCGACGATGATGTAAGTGCCGAGGGTGCGGCAGCGCTGTGCAAGACCGCGCGGTACGGACAGCGTCACCACTGACAGGTGCGGGGCGTATTCCCGCACCGCAAGGATTGATGCTTCGGAAACGCGGGGCGCTTCCTGTGCGCACCCGCCCTGCTGCAGCCAGGTCGTATAGGGGCAGCTGCCGCGCCAGCTTTCGCCGCAGGCACACACGCCGTCCCGGCACATCCGGCAGGTATAGCACTGCCCGGCTTCCATTAAGACACACGGGCACTTTTCGCTGCCCACGTCCACACATCGATATTCCATAGAAACTCCCCCCCGATTCCTTTCGGTGCTGCGGATTGCGACACCAGAGTTTGAAATCCGGCAGCAGGCAAAACGCAAACCGCACGCCAACATCGTTTCTGCAAGCGTCTTGCCATAGCCGCCGCGACCAGTCGGCAATCCCACGTCTGTCTGCTGACCTCGCTTTGCACGACTTTTCCAATTCTTTCGGCGCTGCGGCACTGATTTTCGACAGACACGCCCAGTCATCACGCAAACTGCACGCCACAACATTTTTCCTCTAAAGGCTTTCGTGAACATCGCATTTCGCTGCCGACGCGATTTCACACGCTTTTCTCTGCCTTTTCCTTTGCCTTTTCGCTATCTGCCGTCCCCCTCGCTCACCGCGAAGCCGTAGTCGAGCATCGCGTAGGCATCGGCAAACCAATTACCGTCCCGCAGCACGACCGCGATCAGCGAGACATCGCCCCTGGTCGCCGAGGCGACCAGCGTCCGTCCGGAGGCTTTCGTAAAGCCGATCTTCACACCGTCTCCGCCCTCATACTGGTGGACCGTCTTGTTTTTATTATAGAAATTCCGTTCGCTCTCGGCGCTTTGCCAGCGCGGCGCGCTGGCGATCCTGCGAAAATCCTCGCGCTGCATCGCTGCTGCTGCAATGCGTGCCATATCCTTGGCTGTCGTGTAATGATTTTCATCGAAGAGCCCGCAGGCATTGGTAAAATGCGTGCCGGTGCAGCCCAGCGCCTCCGCTTTTTGATTCATCTGTACAACGAAGTTCTGTAGACTGCCGCCTGCACAGATCGCGGCTGCTGTCGCCGCGTCGTTGCCGGACTGCAGCATCATGCCGTACAGCAGTTCTTCCATACTGATTTCTTCCCCGGCCTTGAGATAGACCGAAGATCCCTCCAGCCCTGCCGCCTCTGCCGGAACGATGATGCGGCTGTCCGGTCCCAAGGACAGACGGTCCAAGGTTTCCAGCACGACCAGCGCCGTCATAATCTTCGTCGTGCTGGCTGGATACAGCCGTTTCTCCGCTTCCTTTTCAAATAAGATCGCGCCGGTGTCTGCGCGGATCAGGACGGCTCCCGCCGCGGAAACAGCGGGCGCGGACGCGCCCGTCGTTTCCGGCTGCGCATGCGCAGGCGGGTGGAGTGCATTTTCATCCACCCGCACGGCGGGGCCGAAATAATCTGCCAGACCGCCCAGCACCCCAAACGTCAGCGCGAGTACCAGAAGCAGTGGGATTTTCCTCCGTAATAAGCTTTCTTTTATCATAACAAAAACTCCTAAGAACAGTTTACTTGCGCTTAGGAGTTTTATGACTGACTTTCCGCACGAAGCTCGTCTTATTTTGTCGTTATGACGCGCGCATTTATCAAAATTCGATCGTCATCTGCCCTGCTGCAACCGGATCGTTCTCCTCGTCTGCATGATCTGCCTCCGTATCCGCCTGCATCACACCCGCAATATCATCGATCTCCGGCAGCTCTTTCGTGGACGTAAATCCGAAATTTTTGAGGAAGCTATCCGTCGTACCGTACAGGATCGGTCTGCCGATCGCGTTGGACCGTCCGACCTCCGCAATCAGCTCTTTTTTTGCCAGCCCTTCGATCACTCGCTCGCACTTGATGCCGCGAATCGCCTCGATCTCACCCTTGGTCACCGGCTGCTTGTACGCGATGATTGCCAGCACCTCCAGCGCCGACTGCGATAGACGCTTGGTCTTGACCGGCGTGCAAAGACGCTCGATATAATCGGCCGTCTCCTCCGGCGTCGCGAACTGGAATGCCCCATTCACCTCGCGAATGCGAATGCCGCGTCCCTCCTGCTCATATTCCTCCTGCAGCTCCTTGAAACAGGCGTAGACCTCCTGCTTGCTGCTATTGCACACGTCAGCCGCAGTCTTGGCGTCCAGCGGCTGTCCCCAGACAAACATCATCGACTCTAACGCCGACTTTAGATTCTTTTTACTCGTCATCACGCACTTCCGCCTTTCCTGTCATTCCGATATCCGGCTGCGCGCCGTCCTGCCGCGCAGTTGCCGTACGCCCGACCTCCGCCGCGCCGTCTGCGCCCGGAGACCGGGCATTTCCCGTTTCAAGTCCGCCTGCCGCGCTTCCCGCGCTTTGCACCTCTGCGGCATCCTCATCGTATTCCAGCACAGTATCCTCGTTGACCCGCTCGCCTGCGGACACCGAAATATCCCCGTAATTGGCCTGCTGATCGATGCGGATCACCCGCTCCTTCGCCATTTCCAAAAGCGAAAGGAAGGTCACGACGATGTCATACCGATCCTTCTTGTTCTGGATCAGCTCCTTGAAGCTGAACACTTGTCCAATCCTACGGCGCACCGCCTTGAGAATCAGACTCATGCGCTTTTCCATAGAAGCCCGCTCGCGCTCGACGCGCTCATAATGCCGTTTGACAGACTCCACCTTGTGCTTTTTCTCAATAAACAGCCGGAATGCAGCCGCAAACTGCTTGAGATCGAGGCTGAGATACTCGTCCGGATTTTCCAGATATGCGGAGATATCCTCCTGCGGCTTCTCGAACATCCGCATGCCGATCTCCTCGCGCTCCTCCAAAAGCTGCGCCGCCTGCTTGAAGCGCTTGTACTCCAGCAGCCGTTCAACCAGCTCGGTGCGCGGGTCCTCCTCCGTCAACGCCGTCTCCTCCTGCGATACCCGCGGCAGGATCATCTTCGATTTGATCTCGATCAGAGATGCCGCCAGCACCATGAACTCCGTCGCCACCGCGATATTGCGCTCCTGCATAGCCTGAAGATATTCCAGATACTGATTGGTGATCTGGCTGATCTTGATGTCGTAAATGCTCATTTCGGCAGTCTCAATGAGGTAAACCAACAGGTCAAAGGGTCCCTCAAAGGACTGCAGTCTTACCTTATACATGCGCCTGCTCCGATTCCCGTTCAAATTTATTGTACATCAGCAGCGCCGCCACAACGATGACACAGCCGATGATCTCGGTCGTCGACGGGATCTGCTTGACCATGATGACCGCCAGCAGTGTTGCAAACACCGGGTCGGACGTCTCCCATGTGGAAACGTACAGCGAGCTGACATGCCCCATGCACAGATTCCACACCGCATGGGAACCAATCTGACAGATGAACGTCAGACAGATCATGTACAGATAGTCTGTCGGCGGATAGCCCAAAAGCGGCGTGCCCGGAATGATGTTGGAAAGCGTGAAGCAGATCCAGCAGGACGTAAAGATCAGCAGCACCGAAATGGAGCCGTCCACCTCCTGTCTGACCTTGCCGCCGAAAGCAAAGTATACACCCATGCACAGGCCTGCCGCAAACGCCAAAAGATTGCCGGTCAGCTGCCCGCCCGCCGTAAACGCCGAAAGGTCACTGCACATGATCAGCGCCCCGCCGCCGAGCGCGACCAGGATCGCTGCGATCGACTTGCCGGACACCTTTTTATGATAGATAAAGACCGTAATGAAAATCACGATCAGCGGGTGAAACGATGCCAACACCGCTGCGCTCGCCACATTGGTGCTCTTGACTGCCGTATACCACGTAAAGAAATGCCCGAACAAAAACGCGCCCGACAAAAACGCCAGCAGCAGGTTCTTTTTAGAAACCGCAAACAATTTCCTGCGGCTTTCTTCCTTGGCAAAAATCGGCACCGCAAAAAACGGCAGCGCCAAAAGCAGCCGCCAGAACCCTGTCACCGAAGCCGGTGCCGAAATCAGCGCGCCGAAGTTGCCGGAGGTCGCCCCGCACAGCACCGCGACCACGACCAAGATCTTGGCATAGCGGTCGATAAACCCCTGCGGCTGCGTGTCGGGTGCAGCCGGAAGCCCGGTCTGTACGTGCTGTGCCGCGTTCTGCTCTGGTTTTGTATTTGTGTGACTCATGCTTACTCCTCAAACAACTTTCTTAAATTTACATCATACGGCGGTCGGACGATCCCCTTTTCGGTGATCACTGCCGTAATATATTTGTGGTCCGTCACGTCAAAGGACGGATTGTAGGTCTTGACACCGACAGGCGCCATCGGCTTCTCATACCACATTTCGTAGATCTCCTCGCCCTTGCGCAGCTCAATCGGAATCTCCGCACCGGTCGGCGTTGCAAGGTCAATGGTAGATGTCGGCACATACATGTAGAACGGAATCCCGTACTCCTTTGCCAGAATCGCTACGCCGGACGTCCCGATCTTGTTCGCCCCGTCGCCGTTCGCCGCCATGCGGTCGCAGCCGACCACCACCGCGTCGATCCAGCCGTTCTTCATCACGATGGAAGCCATATTATCACAGATCAGCGTCACATCCACCCCGGACCTGTGCAGCTCCCAGCTCGTCAGACGCGCACCCTGCAGCAGCGGCCGCGTCTCATCCGCAAACACGCGGAAGTTGTAGCCGCGCTCCTGTCCGAGATAAATCGGCGCCAGACAGGTGCCGTACTTCGCCGTCGCGATCGTACCCGCATTGCAGTGCGTGAGAATCCCCATGCCGGGCGAAAGCAGCGACAAGCCGTACTCACCCATCGCGTAACAGGCCGCCTCATCCTCCTTGCGGATTTTTTCCGCCTCGTCCAGAAGCAGCAGCTTCGCGTCGTCCACCTGATCCCCCGCACAGTGATCGCAGCTGCAGAGAAATCCGTCCGCCGCTTGATCAAACGCCGAAATATATTTGTCCAGCATGTCCTCGCAGCGCTTCAGCGCCCACGAAAGATTGACCGCCGTCGGTCTTGCGGTATTCAGATATGCACTTGTCTCCCGCACAGATTCCCGAAACTCCTTCACGCGCGTTCCCGCGAAATCCCGCGTCGAAACATAGAGTCCGTAAGCCGCCGCCACACCGATTGCCGGTGCGCCGCGCACCTTCAGCGTATGAATCGCGTCCCAGACATCCTCCTTCGTCTCCATTTTTATGTAAACCTCTTCTCCCGGCAGCTTCGTCTGGTCGAGAATCAGCATTTCATTCTCTGTAAACTTCACCGGCGCAAGATCAAAAACTTCCATATCGCTCTCGTTTCCTTTCTCTTTTCTCACTTTTTCTTCGCGACCTCGCCTGCGCGTCCGCCTTTCTCCGCAAGCCTCGCATATCCCCGGAAAATCCGCCAGCCCCGCGGTTTCGCGTTTTTCGCAAAACTCTGCGCGTCCCGATTTTGTCCGGTCGTCCCTCCGCTGCGTCCACGCAATTTATGCAATCGCTGCTCTGCTGATACCGGCTATCCGTAAAGTACACTAATCGTCTGGCTGTTCGCCACATCGACCAAAAACTGCAGATACGTACCGTAATCTATAATCGGTTCGCCGCTGTAGAGGCTGACACAGCCGGCAATCTCCTCAAACGACGGCGCATCCATCAGCGCCGAACCCAGCAGACAAGCATTCTCATAATCCGTATTCTGCCAATAAACTTCGTCATCTCCGTCGCTGAGATAGGTGACCGCTGCCTCCGCCGAATCCAGACCCAGTTTCATCGCCAACAGCTGCGTATACGTCTCATCCTCCGTCGGCAGATACACCATGTTGTCGATGACCGTTTCCTGATTCTGCGAGACCTCGCTGTAGTCCAGCCAGCCGTCGTAATCGTAGTCCGACATCTTGTTGGTCAGCAGCTGGTCTACCTCGTACACCGTATTGTCGTAGGCATTCTCGGTGCTGATCTCCTCCGCCTCGCCGAAAGTGTAATCCGGATACCGATTGCTCTCGCACGAGCCGATCATCGATGGCACGATCGCCAGCAGCAGCACAATGATGCCGACCACCGTCTTGAGCGCCTTGCCGCCGTCTGCCGACACATCAAACGACTTGACCAGCGGCTGCCCGCCCCTGCGCGCACCCTCCACATCGTTCACCAGACGCTGCCCGCCTGCACCTTTGCGGCTCCGGCTCTGCGACTCATCCTGATATGCACCGCGCACTTTATCCTTGCGATGGCTGTGACTGCCCTCCGGGTGATGTCCCGCTGCGCTTTGCGCACTTTGCTTCACACGCTCCGCGGCTGCTTTTACCTGTCCGCCGAGATTACCAAAAAAGCTGTCCGCTGTCTCCGCGATCTCCATGTCGTCCTTACGGCGCGCATGATGCGCCAGCTTCTGATGCTCACTGATCGGCGCCGCACCCCCGGCGACCACACTGTACGCATACTTCAACTCTCGCAGCTTGCGATCCGCGTATTCCCGCTCGTCCGCAAAATCCGAGGAGCGCAGCCGCTTCATGCGCTCGTTGTAAGCACGATCGATCTGCGCCCGCGACGCCCCCTGCTGTATGCCCAAAATCCTATAATACTCCGCTCGATCCATAACCTCTTCCTTTGCTCTGTCTGTAACTGCAAACTTTTTATCATTATATCATATTCCCGCGCCAAAAGGAACTGTCTTCTTCTTGCTATTTGGATTTCTTTCCACTATAATGAAAGTACCTTCGATTGACAAGACTGACGCGCCGCAAAAGCCCGGGCATAATTCTTCCGATCCGGCGATAAGATATTTTGACGAGATTTTTGATAAGAGTTTTCTGAGAAGATCAGCGAATATTTCTTAGGAAACTCTTTCCGCAAAATACTTTTGCCTACGGAGGAACCTTTATGCAGCTTCTGCTCTTTGCATGCGCCGCACTTTTGTCGATCTGGCTGACCTTTGGCAGCCTCGGTCCCCTGCTCAGCCATATTATGGAAAACGGTATCGTCTGGTGGACGGCACTGCTCGACCGCACCCTGCAAGGCGCAGGCTGCACACCGATGCTGCATGACCTCATGATCTGCGGCATCTGCACCGGCGTTGGCAGTGTGCTCTCTTTCGTACCGACCATCGCCGTCTTGTTCTTCTGTCTGTCCTGTTGGGAAAGCAGCGGCGTGCTCGCCATGCTCTCGCGTGCGTTGGATCGCCCCATGCGGCGGCTAGGTCTCTCCGGGGACTGTGCAATGCCACTCCTGCTCGGCTTCGGCTGCGCGGTCCCGGCGATCATGCAGGCAGAGCAACTCCCGACACGCAAGGAGAAGCGGCTGACGATATTTTTGATACCGTTTCTGTCCTGCAGCGCCAAGCTGCCGCTGTACACGCTGCTCGCCGCAGCCTTTTTCGGCGAGCAGCAGTTTCTGCTGATTGGCGGGCTCTACCTGTCCGGCATCCTGCTCGGCTTCGCGCTGCTCCGTCTGCGCACGCAGCTGCTGTCCCGCAGGTCCGAGCCTGCTTGCAGGGCGCACGGTGCGCACTGCACACACAGCACCGCAAATACCTCCAAAAACACCCCGCAGGCAGCGACCCGCCTGCGGCTCCCGGATCTGCCTGCCGCCTGCGCACAAGCCTGGACAAACAGCAGCGCCTACATGCAGAAGATTTTTACCATCGTCCTGCTGGCCAGCAGCGTGATCTGGGCTTTGGAGCATTTGACGCCTGCGTTCACGCAAACCACAGCGCCGCAGCAGAGCATGCTCGCATCCATCGGCCGCACCATCGCGCCGCTTTTTGCGCCCCTCGGTTTCGGCGACTGGCGTGCCGCCGCGGCTCTTCTGACCGGACTCTCCGCCAAAGAAGCCATCGTCAGCACACTGGCGGTTTTGGCGGACGCACAGACGCCGCCGCAAGCAGCAGACGATATGCTGACGCAGATGTTCACACCGCTCTCAGCCCTTAGCTTCGCGGTGTTCAGCCTGCTCTACATGCCCTGCATCGCAACCTTCGCCGCCGTCAAAAAAGCCCTCGGCGGTCTCCGCCCGGCGCTCGCCATGCTCTTCACCCAAACCATGATCGCATGGCTCGCCGCCTGCTTCCTTTGGCAAGCAGGCAGCTATATCCTGCGCTTCTGCAGCTGATCACACTGCACCGCGCCAAAAATTTTCATCGTGATTCCGGAAAAGGTACATGACAAGATTTCCTAAGATCATACCTTCGGTTAACAAAAAAGAGAAAGAGAGGTCACTCATATGAAATTCTACATCGCAGACGCATTTACCGAAACCATCTTCGGCGGCAACCCTGCCGGCGTTGTCATTCTCCCGGACGGCAGTGACTTTCCGCCCGACGCGCTTATGGTCAAAACCGCCGCAGAACTGCGCTACTCCGAAACTGCCTTTATCAAACAGCTTGGTGAAAAAGAGTTCCGAATCCGCTACTTCACCCCTGCCGCTGAAGTCGATCTCTGCGGTCACGCGACGATTGCCTCATTCAAAGTGTTACTGCACGCGGGCATCCTTCATGATAACGACACGTATCAAAATCACACCCTTGCCGGTGATCTGAACATCGTTATCAAGGACGGCTTTGTGCTGATGGACATGGCTGCCCCGGTCAAAATCGGCGAGATCACGCAAAAAGATGCACTGGACGAGTTATACCAAGTCATGGGCAGCTCCTACGACGAGCAGCTTGCAAAAGGGCTGAAACCCCTGCCGCAGATGATTTCCACAGGTCTGCCGGACATCATGATGCCGGTCGTTTCTCTGGCTGACCTTGCGGCGCTGACCCCGGACATGCCTGCCTTGGCTGCGCTTTCCGACCGCTACAAGGTCACAGGTGTCCATGCGTTCACCCTCGACAAAGCGGACGAGACAGACGACGCTCTCTGCCACGCGAGAAACTTCGCACCGCTCTACGATATCGATGAAGAAGCCGCAACCGGCACCTCCAACGGCGCCTTGACCTACTACGGCTACCTCAACGGCTTCGTCAAAGACGGCGACGACTGCAAGATCATCCAGGGCGAAAAAATGCAGCGTCCTTCCCTGATCCTCACCCACCTGGACGCCGACTGCAGCGCAGACGGCTGTGAAGACGGCGCAGCCGGCGCCTCTTGCCAGATTCAGGTCGGCGGCAGCGCCGTCATCCTCGCCGAAGGCGAGCTCCACCTGTAGCGCGCTGTGCGCCAGCGCTTCCTGCAGGCATGACTTCTTCCACCTGCGGGGAGGGGGTCTGCCCCAAACGCATCAGTCACAAAAGCTTCACGAAGAAACACGCCACCGAGCTGCCGCCTGCTGAATTTTGCACCGGCAGGCGCACTGCCTGCCGGTGCAGTGAAAGCAAGATGCCGCTCGCGGGCTGCTCACATCCCATGCAGCAGACACAAAAAAGGAGGTATCCAATGTTTTCTTACCGTTTATGCCGCGAAAGCGATAAAGATTGCTGGATCACTTTGAACCGCATGTTTATGGCAGAAGAAATCCAAGATAACGATTTATGGAACGATACAAACACGGTTTAACAAAAATTGCCGTTTCCGTTTTCTAGACATGGACGGCTATTTTTCTGTTTTATAATGATTCTTTCCTGCCCGTCACTTTGTCGAAAAACGTCGAAATTTTTTCGTTATTATTTCCATATTATCCCTTGCATTTTCTCCTTGTTTGTTTTAGAATAGTTTTACAGAATCTGTATCTATTTGTATGCACCGCGGACATACCCTTTGTGCAAGAACATGCCGGCTGTTTTTGCTGTGACATGGAATATCGGCTGCTCTCCTGCTGCCGTTATTCGGAAAGGATTTTCTATGCAAGAAAAATATGATACCAACACCATCCCGGCGGTCGATCGGAAACCAGACCCGGATTTTCTGCCTTTCACCAACGACTTTATCTTTTCTCTGGTCATGCGCGACCCGACGCTTTGCCGGGAGCTGCTGGCGCTCGCACTGCCCGAAGAGGATTTCGGCGAGATCAAAATTATGAAATCGCAGAATCCGCTGATCGACGAGCCCGCAGATGGCGCGGCGGAGGCTGCGCACACCGAGACACAGCCAGACTGCGCGCGCAGCGACACGCGCACCCTGACGGTCGAAACGCAAAAATCACTGAAATTCGTCAAGGACATGCATGGCGTGCGCTTTGACGC
>UQMQ01000070.1 GCA_900542245.1 uncultured Eubacteriales bacterium | reverse complement strand
GGAGGAAATGTTAAACAGAGCGGAAACCACTACATTCGTATCAAGTACAACATAGTATTTCATGGTTACGCTCCGTTTCGAGCATTTCTTGACGCACGATCAGCCCGGGTCGCTGCAATTTCAGCATTGATCTCATCCAGCGACATATCGGCCGTGCCGTTCTGCTGTGCGGCTTCACTCAGACTTTTCACGGCACGGATCGCCCGGTCAGCTCTATATTCCTGCTTGGGCAACGTCATGGAAAAGGGAACGCCATTTACCACGACAGAGCGCTTCAAAAACATTCGGATAGCGGTAGGAAGGTCGATGCCGAGTTCCTCGTAGACAGCGGCAGCCTTAGCGCGGAGATCTTCGTCAACACGCACCTGCATAACACTTGTAGCCATAAAAGCACTCCTTTCAAATATAATTGTGTTGGTTTATAATACAATCATATTCTATTATACGCAAAAAGTCAAGCGTTAGTCATCTGATGGTCTCTTGGGCAGGCAGTATCACCGATGCTGTGCGCTTCCGCAAGTTTCTTGCAGGCTGCGCCTCGCTTGTGCCGGAACAGCTCAATGATTCAACGCCGGAAGTTAAAACTATCCTGACACAGATGAAAAGGTGATTGACAAATGCGTACTACAGTTGTAGTATATAGGCAAGCGATACTACACTTGTAGGAGGATGAGAGATGAACTTATCGGAACGGGAATGGATGGTGCTGCGCGCGCTCTGGGAGACGGGCGGCGCGGAGCTGGGGACGCTGGTACAGCGGCTGCAGCCGGAGACCGGATGGAGCCGCAATACGGTGCTGACCTATTTGACACGCATGGAAGGCAAGGGGCTGGTGGCAATCGACAAGACGCTTACGCCGCATCAATACCGAGCGGTGCCGGATCAGGAAAGCTGCCGAGAGCAGGAACGAAAGAGCTTCGTAGAGCGGGTCTACAGCGGCGCGACGGGGGACTTGATTGCGGCTTTTTTGAAAGAAGAGAAGATCACGCCTGCGGAGCGGGAGCGTCTGCGCAAGCTGCTGGATGAAATGGAGGTGTAGCGGATGTTTGATTTATGGGCGTTTTTACTGCAAACCCTGACCGCCTCCGGCGTCGCCGCGCTTCTCCTCCTGCTCAAAGCGCTGTTTCAGGACAAACTACCGCCGAAGTGGCAGTTCGCCGTTTGGAGCGTGCTCGCGCTGATGCTGCTGCTCCCGGCAGGCTATCATGGACGCTATGTGCTCGTTCACTGGCAGGTCCCGATTGAGATGCTCAAGGCATGGTGCGGAGATTTCGGCTTTACACAGGTCTATTTCCCCCTGCCGTTTGTCAAGGCGATCCCGACGACAGTGAGCGGCTGGCTCTTTGTGCTGTATACCGCCGGCGTGATTTTTTTCGCGGCGAAATACATGCTTTCCTATATAAGCCTGCGGCAGCTTCTGCGCCGCGGACGGACGGTGCAGGGGGAACGCCTCGCGCGCATCGAGCAGATCGCGGACGCACATGATCTGAAGCTTTGCCGCGTTGTGGAGGTCAGCGATTTGCCGAGCGCGTTCGTATGCGGCATCTTGCGTCCGGTGCTGGCCATTCCGGCAAGGGCGGAGGCGAACAGCACCACCCAAGACAAGGCATATGCGGCAGAGCGCGGAGAAAGCACCGATGCGATGGACGAAAAGGTGCTGCTGCATGAGCTGTTTCATTTGAAGCATCGGGATACCTTTTGGAGTGCGCTGATCTGTCTGCTGCGCTGTATCCACTGGTGCAACCCGCTGCTGGCTTACTGCGCCGACCGCGCGCTGAATGATATGGAGTCACGCTGCGATCAGTATGTGCTGGAGCATCTGGAGGGTGAGGCGCGGCGCGATTACGGGAGAATCCTGTTGTCTATGGCAAACGAAAAATTTGCCCGGACACCGGGCAGCACCTGTATCAACAACGGCGGCAGCAATATCCGCCGCCGCATCGAGGCAATCGCCAGATTCAAAAAATATCCGCAGGGCATGCGCTTGGTTTCCGGCTGTATGATTTTAGTGCTGGCTTTTTCGATGGTCATCGGCACGCAGCCGGAGGCAGCGCGTGCCGAGGGGCGGTGGCCGCAGGCAGAGCTGGCGGCTGCCAAAACCACGCCTTGCACGACCTATGCAGGTGCGCTCGATACCTATGCGAAATCGATGCTAGAGGATAGCGGGGTCTATCGCTATATGTGCGCGCCTGCAGCGATGCAGGCGGAGATCTGGCGGACGATGACACAGACCGGAGACTATAGCTGGCAGCCGGAGGGTGGTTTCGGTCTGCACGCCTGGTTCGACAGGAAAGAGGGCTATTACATTTATAACCTCCGCGCATGCGGGGAGAATGCGTATACCGGACTGTTGGTTATGCCATACAATGGCTTGCAGCGAAACGGGTTGGGTCCGAAAGAGGACAATCGGTTTGTGGCAGTACAGAATCTCAGAGTTAAAAAAGAAGGCAGCCGTTGGGTAGTGGAACCTTTAGAGGATATCAGGCTGGCTGAAGTACACATAGGCATGCCCACCTGGGGCAGTGAGGAACTGCCGAGCATCGTCTATGCAGCAGAAGCGCAGGATATCCGCACGGAAGTAAGGCTGCAGACGGTCGCAACGGTCGAGAATTACGGCAAAGACGGTGTGATCTACGAAAGTACGACCTATGATACTGTGCCGCGTCCGCACACACAGTTCAGTCGCGTGATCGCTATGGCGAATCTTTGCTATACCAATGTCGGCGATGCGGAAAGCGGCAGAAAGATCAAGAATATCGGCATTGCGACGGCGCCGGTCTATGCCGGAGAAACGGTCGAGGCGGTACGAGCAGGATTGCCGGAGGTCAGCGGCAATGGAAATGAAGGCGGCAGCAGTACGGACGGTCCGATCTGGGTAAGCCGAAATCTGGAAGATGGCTTGACTGATACGGTGCGTGTCGGCGGAGGTGGCGGGGATCTGGACCCGACAGCCAAGCCGGAAGTGCCGCAGTGCTATGCAGCGAATCTGTATCTCAACGGCAGTCTCGCAGCGCAGCTGACCTTGCGTTTGCAGGAGGGGGAAACGAAATGACGACAGAGCTTGAGAGAATACGCAGCGGTCTCTTGCGCGCCGCATGGGGGTATATTTTCCTATATTTCAATATCAACATCAATCACATCAGTCTGTTGCCTGCGTTTGTCGGCTACATCCTGTTTTTGGCAGCGATCGCGCAGCTGCGCGATGCGGAATGGGAATTGACGCTCATCTATACGCTGGGCGTGATGCTGCTTTTGTGGAATGCGGCAGATTGGCTGATGAGCTGGATGGGGCTGCAGATTAGCGGACGATGGCAGATTTTAGACTTGCTTACCGGGTTAGTCAATCTGTATTTTCAGTTTCAGTTCGTGACGAATCTGGCGGCAATCGCGGCGAAATTCCAGCCGAACGGGCGCGGGCTGGATGCGAAGCTTTTGACCTATCGTACATGGCAGACGGTGCTGCTCACAATCGTGATGCTGCTCACTACTTTCTATCCATGGCTTTCGGAAGTCTGGGGCTATGTGCTCGCTGTACTTGGTGTTATCTATGTGGTGTTTGGCTTCTGCCTGATCAAAGCGCTGTTTGACCTGCGCAGATGTGTACAGGAACCGCAGCCGGAACTAGGTGAGACAGAATCCGCAGCGTCGCGCACGCATGTGCCGAAAGAAGAAAGCACAGCGGAGACCGGTGCAGAAACGGACTAGCCGCCGCTGTATGAAAGAAGCGCGTATTGCGGATAGGCGATGCACGTAAAGCAGGCAGACGCAGGGCATCAACCGATCGCAGCAGATACCTTGTTGCTGTGGGACAAAAGCTTAAAACGGCCGGATGCGGCCTGTGGCGATCATGAAGATCGCGATCAGCGCGAGCACGACCAAAGCGATTGCAAGGACCATTTCATAAGGACGTTCGAAGACAGGACGTCCTCTTTCTTTTTTGCCGAGGGCATAGACGAGAATGCCCGGCGCGTAGAGGATGCAGGCGACGAAAGTCAGCTCCAATCCGGACGAGTAGAGCATCCAGATGCCGTAGGCGGTGCCGATGATCGCGAAGAAACGAGCGGTTGCCAGCGAACCGCCGCGTGCGGCGGTGTTCGCATCGGAGTCAGAACCGGGAGTAGGAGATTTTCTCCCGCGTACAAAACCTTCCCCGCGCAGCGTGACCTTCAGATAGTACAGCGCGCTCAGAAAGTACGGAATCATGATCATCGTCGTGCTGAACGTGTAAAAGACCTGATAGGTGGAGGCGCTGAAAAAGATGACGATCAGAAACAGCTGCACCAGTCCGTTGGTCAGATAGAGGGCGAATGACGGCGAGCCGTTTGGGTTGGCACGCGCGAAAGCCTTGAGGAACACGCCCTGCCGCGCGGCGGAGTACGGACAGTCGGCGGCTAGGATCGTCCAGCCGAGCAGCGCACCCGCCAGCGAAAGAATCACGCCAATGTTGACAATAGCGGCGCCCCAGGGGCCGATGACCACCTGCAGGATACCTGCCATCTGCGGACTTTTGAGGCTGGCGAGTTCTTCGGTAGGGAGTACGCCCATACTGAGAATGGCAACGAGCACATAGATCGCGAAGATGCCGAGGAATCCGGTCAGCGAAGCCTTGCCGACGTCCGCGGAATGCTTGGCGCGCGCGGAAAGTACGACCGCACCCTCCACGCCGATGAAGGACCAGACGGTTGCGGAGGTGGTCGCTTTGATCTGCGTGGAGATATCCGGCGCGCCGGGCGTGTCCGCGCCCCAAAAGTTCTCCATAAAAACAGCAGGACGGAACGCGCCGAAAAAGATGACGGCGATGACAAAAAGCAGGATCGGGATCAGCTTGGCGATGGTGGTAATGACATTGAGCGCGGCTGCCTCCTGCACGCCCCGCAGAATCAGAGCGTTGAGCAACCAGATGATAACAGAGGCACAGACGATCGAGAGCAGATTGTTGCCGTCGCCGAAGATCGGGAAGAAATGACCGATCGCGCCAAACAGCAAAGTTGTATAAGAAACATTGCACAGGAGTGCGCTGACCCAATAGCCCCAGGCGGAGTTGAAGCCGACAAATTCGCCGAAGCCCTCCTTGGCATAGCTGTAGATCCCGTTGGTCAGATCGGGGCGCACACGGTTGAGCCCGAAGAAGCACATCATCAGGCAGAACATGCCGATGCCGCAGATTGCCCAGCCGATGAGAACACTGCCGGTATGCGCGCCGCTTGCAGCCATATCGCCTGCCGTTGTAAAAATACCGCCGCCGATGGTCGAACCGATGATCATGGCGGTCAGCTTGGTGAAGCTCAGAGAATGGTTCTGTGCCTGAGCGGGATTTTGTTCATTCATCAAAAAGTCTCCTTTGTCAACTGAAGTTGCCTTCGGTATGTATCGCGCAAAAATTTCTGCTTGACAAATCGGCTCGCATGCATTATTGTATTAGTTAAATAGTACAATAATACATATGATTAAAACGGCGCATTGTTCAAAGAGATTTTCAAGATTCCATGTCTAAGCATAGTATGAGCAAAAAGCGCGAAAATATGAAATCTGAAATTGGAAATTTTGAAGCGAAAGCTTAAAAATGAGCGCATGTGCAAAGCCTTCACGCGGGGCATGCGTAGAGAAGGAGGAAGCGGGGAAAATGGATAAACAGCTGCAGGAAAACATGCCGATCTACATGCAGATTATGCAAAAAGTCAGAGAAGCGATCGCCTCCGGCGAGCTCGCGCCGGGGGCGCGCGTCGCGTCTGTGCGGGAGCTTGCCGGCGTATTTGCCGTGAATCCGAATACCATGCAGCGGGCACTGAACGAGCTGGAGCGCGAGGGACTCTTGGTATCCGAGCGCACCAGCGGGCGGTTTGTGACGAAGGATACAACGCAGATCGACGCGATGCGCCGCCAGCTTGCGGAGGAGGCCGCGGCGCGGTTTCGCAGAGAAATGCAGACGTTGGGATTCAGCGAGACGGAGATGCTGGCGTTTTTTCGCGTAAGTGCGGATGACGCTGTGCGGGGCGCGTAGGGCACGCCGCGCGGAAGATCCGCTGTAAGGCAGAGCGCGGTGCGTATGAGATACGCGGTGCATATAGATTGCGCAGTGCGGTCGGCAGCGCCAAGCCGCGCGTGATGCGGACGGCGGCCACAGGTCACAGAAAGGAGGGGGAACATGAAAGAACGCCGCAGCTATGATACTGAAAGAAACTTAAAACTGGCAACGACGCCGCTCGTCTGCCTGTCGGATGTCAGCAAGCAGTTTGACCGGATTCGGGCGCTGGAGCATGTCAGCCTGACGATCCCGGAGGGGCGCATCGTCGGGCTGCTCGGACCGAACGGGAGCGGCAAGACGACGATGCTCAAAATCCTTGCGGGACTGTATACGGAGTATGAGGGTAGCGTGAGCATCGACGGCCTGCGGCCCGGCGCAAAGACAAAGGCATGCGTCGCGTATCTGCCGGACAGCAGCTGCCTGCCGGAGAAGATGCTGGTCAGCGATATTGTGAGGCTCTATGAAATTTTCTTTGCGGATTTCGATGCCGAAAAGTGCCGGGAACTGCTTGCAGCCTTTGCGATCGGACTGAGCAAGACGCCGGAGGAAATGTCAAAAGGGATGATTGATAAATTACAGATTTCACTCGTCATGGCACGCAGGGCGCGCCTGTATCTTTTGGATGAGCCGATTGGCGGTGTCGATGTAGAGGCCAGAGAGCACGTGTTGGATCTGATTCTGGAAAACTTCAACCCCAAGGGGACGATGCTGATCGTGACGCATTTGATTCACGATATCGAGCGGCTGTTCGATGACGTCATCGTGTTGAAGGAGGGTCGCGTAGAGACGTTTACAGCTAGTGACAGTCTGCGCGCGCAGTACGGCGGTTCTCTGGAGGAAGCGCTCAAAGCGATGTTTCGTGAGGAAGCGGCGCGGTAGATCGAGAGGAAGGGGTGAAAACCATGAAAATGCGGAATGTCCGGAAATGCTGCAGGCTGCACGCCAAGCTCGCGGAGAATCAGATCGGGATTTGCCTTGTCTGCGCGGGGATTTTGGCGATGAGCAGTATGGCAGGCGCAATCATTCTTTTACTTGTCTTAGGAGGCTTTGTGCTTGTTGGGTCGATGTGGTTCTTCGCCAAGACCTATCGGATGCTTTTCGGCGCAACCGGCTATGGGGCGACAGGAGATTTTGTCCGTAGCCTGCCACTCACCGAAAAGGAAGTGTTCGCGGGCAAGCTCCTGACAGGGAGCCTGACAGCCTTCGGCTTGTTTTTGCTTCTGACGCTCAGCCAAATCGGTATCGCGCGTGCACTCTCGATTACCATTCACTGGCGGACCCTTGCGCTGAACAGTCCGCTGATACTGCTGATGCTCGTGCTGCTTGCAATCTGTGCGACCGCCTTGTACAGCATCGGCATGGCGCTGACATATCAGCGCGGGGAAGAAAATCATACGGTGTCCATGGTCACTTGGGCGGAGGTCATCGTTCTGGTCCTGCCGTTTTTGGTTCTGCTGCTGCCACTGCTGGTGCCGGTATATCATGCTTCTGTCGGCGCCGCGCTGAAACCGCTGCTGCTGATCACGCTCGTGCTTGCAGTCCTGACGCCGCTACTGGTGCGGGGCGCTTACCGGACGTTTGATTGGGGTACTGCAGAATATCGCGGTTCGCATCGCGGCGGATCAAAGGCTGCAAAGACGAGTATCCTGCCGCAAAGTAAAACACCTGCGCAGATGTACACGTGGCTTCTGCGGCAATGCGGCGCAGGCGATGTGCTGCAGCAATGCCTCTGGACACTGCTGCTGGTCGTCATCTTTGTTGTGCAGGAGCTGCCTGCGTATTTGATCCCGATCCTGATCGTCGGTACCGGTGCGCGCATGCAGTATGAGGCGGACAACACGATGCTGTACGGAGAGAACGCACCGTTCTATCAGCTGTTTCCGCTGTCTGCGTGGCAAAAGGTCCTGCTGCACATGCAGTGCGGATGCAGGCGTATCGCGCCGCTGATGCTGCTTGTGGTAAACGGGTATTGCGTGCTTTTGGCGGTCGGTCGCAGGCTGCCGCCGATGCACGCCGGCGAAGCGCTCATCTGCTTCCTGCTGCTGAACTGTGCGCTTTTGACGGCAGCAGGGCTGTACAGCGGTCTGGTGATGTTCAGTGTGGAATACGGCGGCTGGCGGCAGGCTGCAGCGGATCGCAGCCCGAGCCTGCTGGCCGGCAGCGTCTGTGAGATCATTTTGCTGCTGCTCTGTGCCGGTATGTATGTTCTGCTGTGGCGCTTCGCCCCTCCGTCCAAAGCAGCCCTGCTTGCGATCCTGACCGCGCTGCAGCTTGTCGGCATGTTTGTCTTTATCAAACTCAACGGTTGGATGCTCGAAAAGAAGTACGCGGTGTGAAAAGGAGGACAGAGCGGCTGCACAACGGCATTACCTCTGTTTTGCGCGCCAGCCCATCCAGACCACGAACGGCAGGCTGACGAGAAGCATCGGCAGAGCCTCGTTGGACAAGGGAAAGAAAGAAATGATGATCCAGGCGATCCCCAGACCTGCGGAAGCGGCGGCATAGCCAAGCTGCGCGCGCCGCGGGTCTTTTGCTGCGAATACGGGGTTCCACCGCAAATACAAGGTGATGCAGGAAATTTCTCATTGTGGCAGGGCGCAGAATAAAAAGCATGGTACGATTCTTGCTTTTATATATTCTAAACAAGCAATGAGAAAAGCAGAGATTGTGAGCTTGGGAGATCGCGAGTCGCAATCATGAAGCAGGAGGTAAGGAATGAAAGTATATATCAGCGCTGATATTGAAGGCTGTGCGGATGTTACAGCCTGGTGTGAGACGGAATCCGGACAGGAAGGTTATGAAAGCGCGTGCAGGCAGATGACGCTTGAGACGGCGGCGGCTTGTGAGGCGGCGATTGAAATGGGTTATACGCCGGTTGTCAAGGACGGGCACGGAAACGCGAGAAATATTGACCCATGGGGTCTTCCGCGCGGGACACAGCTAATTCGGGGCTGGCGCACTTCGCCGGCAGGTATGATGGGCGGTTTGGACGATACATTCGCGGCAGCCATCTATATCGGTTATCACGCGCCGGAGGGAACAGATGGAAGCCCTCTCGCGCATACGATTGAGCATGAATGGTTTATGAAGCTGATACTGAACGATCAGCTGGAGTCCGAGTTTACGTTAAACGCGTTGTACGCCGCGAACTTTGGCGTACCGTCGGTATTTATTGCAGGAGACAAAGCGGTTTGTGAGCACGCGGCGCAGCGCTGCCCGCATATTACCACACTCCCGGTGAAGGAGGGAACGGGGAGCTCTACCTGGAGCATGCATCCGCAGGACGCTGTATCCGCGATCAAAGCGGGCGTGAAAGAGTCCTTGCAGAAGATTTCGCTGATCGAACCGCGGGAACTGATCAAGCCGGAATACAAGCTGGATCTGTATTTCAAAGAACACAGAGCGGCCAGAGCGGCAGCCTGGTATCCGGGCGCGGAACGGATAGACACCACGCACGTGCGCTATGTCGCCAAAGATGTTATGGAACTGATGATCGCTAAAATGTTTATGACGGAAATTTAATACTTGTGCCGCGCGTTCTGCGCGACAGGAAAAAAAGGGAGCAAGAGCTCTCTTTTTTCGTTATGGTGTCCATCCTTGTCCGTTCGCATGAGAACATTTGCGGATCATCTTAGGATCATCTGCAGGCTGTTTCCTCGGGGCAGGAAAGCATGTGTAGATAAAAGGATACAATGAGATGAAAATAATTAAAACCTATTTATTCCGCGCTAAAACTGTGTTAGAATTGTACTGGAAAGACAAAAGTATGTATAACGAAATAATAATTTCTGTGCACACATGTCATGCATAAAAAAACGCTTACGAATGATAGAAAGTACAGGGGAAATGATGAAAAAAATTGAAATCGTATATCGCGATGAGCAGAATGAAGCGGTCATCCGCAAGCTGAATCATGTTGTCGAAGATATTTTTTATGGATATGCCGAAGTGGAAACATGCTACGCGAACAGGCTTACGGATACCTCCAGACTTTGTGCGGATGTGTATCTGGTTATTGACCGGAAACTACTGCCATTCCTGCGTAATCACACGGATGAACTCAAAAATGTGGTGATGATGGAGAGAAGCATCAGCAAGACCAAACTGAAAGATGTGCTCGCGATCCCCAAAAACAGCCGTGTTTTAGTCGTCAACGACACCGAAGAGAACGCGGAGGAAATGGTCTATATGCTGTACGAGCTGGGGATCGGTCATCTGCAGCTGATTCCTTACGCGCCGTCACAGCCGGATACCTACGCGGATATCAATTACGCCATTACGCCGGATGAGATGCCTTTCGTACCAGCGCACATTCAAAACGTGATCAATACCGGATATCGTATGCTCAGTTTCGACGCAATCTCGAAGATCGCGGAATGGCTGGCGTTGGAGCCGCAGGAAGCCTGGAAAGTAACCGAAAAAATGATCGTTTACAGCGACAGCGTGGTTACGCCGATGCGGGAGTTTCAGACGAGTTATCTGGATGGATTCCTCAAGAGCCAAATGCTGAACACTTATGTCAGCGATTCTTCGTTCGCGATTCTGCTCGCGGATAAAGAAGGAAGGTTGCTGTATTGCAACCATGAGGCAAAGCGTTTTTTTGGCGAAAAAATCAGCAGAGGCAAAAGAAACGCGTATGCGCTGGATCCGCAGCTGGCGAAACTGCTCGAAAAGCCGGAGTTTTCACAGCAGCTGCTCACAATCGACCGGCATAATTTCATAGCAGATAAATTTGAGCTGAAACTCGGTGATGTCAAGGTCGGCTTTTATGTTGTCCTCAAAGACGAGACAGAAATTACGGCGATGGAACGTAGTCTGAACAAAAAACTGGTTGAAAAAGGCCTGTTTGCGAAACACTCGTTTCGGGATATCAAACATCGTTCCAAGGCTATGGAGGACTGTATCCAACACGCGAAAGCGGCCGCCGCGACAGAGTACACGGTCTTGATCACCGGAGAAAGCGGAACCGGCAAAGAGTTGATCGCGCAGGCGATTCATAATGATTCACAGCGTAAGAACCGACCGTTTGTCGGCGTGAACTGTGCAGCGATCCCCGAAAATCTGTTGGAATCCGAGCTCTTCGGCTATGTCGGCGGCGCGTTTACCGGAGCGGACAAAAACGGGAAAATCGGTTATTTTGAACGGGCGAATCACGGGACGATTTTTTTGGACGAGATCGGAGATGTTTCTCCGGCTATGCAGGCGAAGCTGCTGCGTGTCATTCAGGAGCGGCAGATCATGCGTGTTGGCAGCGATCGGGTGATCGATCTGGACGTGCGGATCATCGCGGCGACGAATAAGAATCTTTTGGAAGCTGTTGAAAAAGAGCGCTTTCGGGAGGACTTGTATTACCGTCTGAACGTGCTGCAGATTAAAATGCCGCCGCTGCGCGCGCGAAAAGAAGACATCGCTGTCCTTCTGGAATATTTTCTCAAGGACGATTACGACCGCCTCTCGAAAGAGGAAAAGGAGTATCTGAAAAAATATCAATGGCCGGGGAATATACGTGAACTTGAGAATTGCGCGCTGTACTACAAAACGATGGGGAGACTGCCGGAGACGATTGAAAAGACAGGCGCAAAGGAAAGTCTGCTGGGATGTGAGGACAGCCATGAAGCATTGAAACGGCATATACTGGCGCTGCTGAGAGATAGAACGGCGGAAGGACAAGGACTGGGCAGAGCGGTTTTGTACGAACGGCTGCAGGAAAAGGGCATCCGCCTCAGTGATATCCGGCTGCGTAAACTTCTGGAAGAGCTGCAGAACGAGGGAATGATAGAAGTAAATCGGGGGAGAAAGGGAACTTGTATCACGAAATCCGGGTTCGATTATCTGCGTCAGTATTCTGATTGGCATACTTCTTGCTACGTGAAAGATTAATGTACTATTTTTTGATTCATTAATTTTAACACAGGAGGTAAATATGAGTACAAATAACAATAAGGCGCCGCAAGAAACCAGTTTCAAAAAAGAAATCGGCGTCTTTGGAGGCGTAAGTATTATCGGCGGCATTATGATCGGTTCCGGTATCTTCTATCTGGGATCTTATGTGCTGCAGAGGACCAATATGAGTATGGGACTCGCGCTGTTGTGCTGGGT
>UQMQ01000069.1 GCA_900542245.1 uncultured Eubacteriales bacterium | reverse complement strand
AACTTTATCTGAATTAAACCCAAATGATGTTGATTCTTATACCTGTAATTGTGTAGAAGATTATTTTTACCCGCATGATAAACATTACAATTATTTCAAAAACACAATACATGGTAGAAAGCAAAAAGCAGCCTTTGTGGGAACAGACGCAGAAAAAGAACTATACGATTTAGGATATAGTCGTTCTGATCTACCAATCTCTAAACCGCCAAAGCAATTTTTGAGTGAAGATGAATTACGGTCACAGCATTTAAAATGGGATACTGTGACCAAAAAAACTATTACTATGAGAGCGTCTTCTTTGAGCAATCCTTTCTTCATACTTCATGGAATGAATAGAGATATTGCTGGGACTACACCCATGAAATATTTTGTTGCCATCACAGGTGAGATTCCAAAATATCCTGGAGTTTTATATGACGATATTTTAGCTCAATATCGAAATCTTGTACCAATCAATATAAAAGTAGAGAATCAGATTTTTGTCGAATTATAAACTATATAGAAAAGCGCTATAGGCACAACCTATGGCGTTTTTTTAACATTTAATCTTTATGCTACCTAGATAGTAAAAAAGAAATAACATAAACGCTCCATAGCATGTACCTATCCATTAAAATGAATACATGACTTTAAATGAAATCTACCCGCTTACGCTAAGCTGACGACAAAACCACATTCAATAGATATTTGAGTATAATTTAAACTATAAGTACAAGAAAAGCGGTTAAAGCACCATAAAAGATTAGTGAAATCAAGAGCAAAAAGGTGAAAAAACAGTAAAAAAACAGTTGCATGAGTGTGGGGCAGGAAGCGAAAACTGTATATAACAAGGATAAATACCGCATCATTTTCTCCTTTTAACGCAATCTGTATATAACAAAATAAATAAAACTATCTATTTTAATATGTATAGATTTGCGCTATGATAGTAGAAACAGAAAACATGAAACAAAAATATCATGAAGGAGAGAAAAACATGAGTACACAAAGAGAAGCGGTAATCACAACGCAGGATAAGACCAAGGAGCTGGTCATTGACGCGCTTTTTATCGCGCTGACGTTCGCGGCGACGATGTTTATCAATATCAGACTCCCGCTGATGGGAAACGGCGGCTTGATTCACCTCGGCAATGTGCCGATGTTCTTAGGCGCTTTCCTTTTCGGTAAACGCACCGGCGCACTGGCGGGCGGCATCGGCATGGGGCTGTTCGATCTGATTTCGGGCTGGACGGCATGGGCGCCGTTTACATTGGTCATCGTAGGTTTGATGGGCTATGTTTCGGGACTGATTTCCGAAAAATTGAAGGTACGCCCTATCATCGCCAATACGATCGCGGTCATCGCGGCGCTCATCATTAAAATCGCGGGATATTATCTGACCGAGGGGATTCTCTTCGGGAACTGGGTCGCTCCGCTCGGCTCGATTCCGGGAAACATCATTCAGGTCGCGACAGCGGGCGTAATCGTGATTCCGTTCGCGGGCAAGCTGAAGCAGATCGCGGCGAGATACTAAAACGCGGAGAAACAGGAGGAAAGAGCGATGTATAAGATTATGACAGCGGGACCGACACAGGTTCGCGAAAATGTCAGAAGCGCGAGAAGCTTCGTGACGACCAATCCGGATCTGGATGAAGCGTTCTTTGATTTTTACAAAGAGACTTGCGATCACCTCCAAACCCTGCTGCACGCCTCAGGCAGCGCGTACATTCTGGGCGGAGAGGGTATTTTGGGACTGGAAGCGGCCTGCGCGAGTCTGACGGAGGCGGGAGATCGGGTTCTGGTACTGGATAACGGCATCTTCGGCAAGGGCTTTGCGGATTTTGTCAGCATGTACGGTGGAGAGCCTGTCCTGTTTACCACAGACTACCGCAATCCGATCGATGTGGAGGCGCTGCGCACCTTTCTCGAGAAGGATGCCGACTTTAAGTACGCGACGGTCGTTCACTGCGATACGCCGAGCGGTGTGCGCAACGATATTTCCAAGATTTGTCCGCTGCTTGCGGAGTACGGTATTTTGAACGTGGTGGACTCGGTCGCGGGCATGTTCGGTGAGCCTGTGGATTTTGACGCAAGCTGTATTGATATTCTTTGCGGCGGCTCGCAGAAGGCGCTTTCCGCGCCGCCGGGTCTGACGATGGTATGGGTCAGCGAAAAAGCGAAGCAGGCGATGCAAAGCCGCAAAACGCCGGTGGCGGCATTTTACGCGAATCTGCGCAATTTCCTGTCGTACTATGAGGACAAGTGGTTCCCGTATACCATGCCGATCAGCGATATCGTAGGGCTGCGCGCGGCGGTGGACAATGTGCTCGCGGATACAGAGATACTCGCGCGCCATGCCAGAATCGCGGCGGCGACAAGAGAGGCAGTCACGCAGGCAGGTCTGCACCTGTATCTGCAGTCCGGTTACTCCAATACGGTTACAGTCATCGAGGTTCCGGAGGGCTTGACGGACAAGGCGATCCTTTCGACGATGAAGGACAAGTACAATGTGATGATTTCGGGCTGCTTCGATGTTCTGGCGGGCAAGGTCATCCGCATCGGGCACATGGGCGAAAACGCGAATGAGGCGGATCTGTGCATGACGCTTGCCGCGATGGATAAGACCTTCGCGGAGCTCGGATATCCGCTGCAGTGCAGCATGAAGGAGGTATTTCTTGCGTGTCTGGCTTAGGCGCTTTCATGATGAAAATATGACTTACAGAGAATCCCATATAGATCATGGGATTTTTTGTTATTTATATAGGAAATATCACTGTGCGATATTGCACAGCCCCCGGAATCACGACAAAAGCACCTTGCAAAGCGCCTGCGCATCTGTGGCAGGTATGCACGCGTAGAAATCTCTGCGCTTGTTAGGCACGTTTTGGCTGTCAGAACGCAAAATCTTAAGATTTCTTGCGAAAATCTGACAATTCTCGTTAAGATATTGCAAAAACTTAGATAAAAAAGTATAATAAAAGATACGCGAAACAAAAGGGGAATCGTATGGACAAAGCAAGCAAAAGGGGAAACACAATTTTAAATCAGATGCGACAGGGAATCGCAAAGATCGTACCGTCCTACGCGATCATACCGTTGCTTTCCTGTCTGGCATGGAACTGCGTCGTTTATTGGAGTACACAGGTGCTATGCGCACATCGGCCGCATTTTGATTTCAGTACGGCTTTTGACCAGGCGCTGCCGTTTCAATCCTGGTGGATTTTGATCTATGTGTCCTCCTTTGTGTTCTGGCCGCTGTGCTATGTGATGACAGCAAAATATAACAGCAAGGAGTTTTTCTTTCGCTTTGTGACAGCGGATCTGCTGTCAAGAACCATCTGCGGGATTTTTTTCATCGTGCTGCCGACGACCAATGTGCGGCCGCAGTTTGCGGTCAGCGGCTTCTGTGATTGGCTGCTTGCGCTGATTTATCAGATGGATTTGCCATATGATCTTTTCCCGTCTATCCACTGTCTGGTGAGCTTGATGTGCTGGCTTGGGATTTATCGGTGCCGCGAGGTGAAGTTTACGGTCAAGGCAGCGGTTCTGGTTTATGCATTGCTGATCTGCGCCTCTACGCAATTTACCAAGCAGCATTATATTGTCGACGTGGCAGGCGGGCTTTTGACGGCGCTGCTTGCATTCGCTTTGGGCATGCGCACGAACTGGTATCGCCCTGTGCAGCGCGTGTTTGATCGTGTCAATCGCAGGGTATGGCGCGATGTGGGAGAAACGCATGAAAGATAAGAAAAAAATCATTTTTAACGCTGTTTTTCTGATTCTGTGCTTTAGCCTGACTTTGTTTTATGTATTCAAAGGTGAGGATTTTAAGGCGGTACTCAGATTCATCAGACGTGCGGGCGGTACGGTGTGGCTGGTCGGAATCCTACTGGTGACCGCGTTTATCCTTTGTGAATCGCTCATCCTCTGCTACTTGATGAAAAATCTGAAGCAGAAACCGAAGCTGTCGCATTGCTGTCTGTACTCCTTTGTGGGTTTTTTCTTTAGTCTGGTTACACCGACGGCATCCGGCGGGCAGCCGATGCAGCTCGTCTTTATGAGCAAGGATAGGATTCCCGTACACATTTCTTCCATGATTCTGCTGCTGATTACGATTGCCTATAAGACTGTTTTGGTGGCAATCGGTGCGCTGCTTCTGCTGCTCAGGCCGCGGCATCTGATGCAGCTTTTGCGTCCGGTTCTGTTCTGGGTGAAGCTGGGTATGCTGCTGAACGTCCTCTGTGTGAGCTTTATGGCAGCCTTGGTATTCTGCCCGGTTTTTACAAAAAAACTGGTGCTGCGGCTGATGGAATGGTTCTCGCCGCTTTTTCCGCGCGAAAGGTGGAATGCGCTGAAAGGAAAGGCCGCGGTCTATATGGACGAATACCGGGAAGCCTCCGCCTATATTAAAAAGCATAGACGAATCACTGCACATGTTTTCTTAATGACCTTCGTGCAGCGCTGTCTGCTCTTTGCGGTCACCTATCTGGTCCTCGTCAGCTTCGGCATTTGCGGCATCGGGATGGCAGAAACGATTGCCCTGCAGGGCACGATCTCTCTGGCTGCGGATATGCTGCCGCTGCCGGGCGGTATGGGCATCAGCGAGCATCTGTTTGAAAGAATTTTTACGCCTGTATGCGGCGCGAAGCTCATCACACCGATTATGGTCGTGTCCAGAGGACTGAGCTTTTATGCCCAGCTTCTCATCAGCGCAGTGTTTACGGCAATCGCATATTTGGTGATATTCGGAAAGGAAAACCATAAACATGATAGGATTTTATAACTATACGGTAATTTTGACTTATATGAGTCTGGTGTCCTCCATCATCGTCATGACGCTGGCACACGCGGGAAAATTCGGGGCAGCGGTGTTCTGTTTAGCGCTTTCGGGGTTTTTCGATATGTTCGACGGTAAGGTTGCCCGCAGGAAAACAGACCGCACAGACGATGAAAAGCTGTTCGGCATTCAGCTTGACTCTCTCTGCGATGTGGTCGCGTTCGGCGCGTTTCCGGCTTTTTTGTGCTACTGCATGGGCGTGACGGGCAGAATCGGATTTTTGGCGATTGCCTTTTACAGCGTCAGCGGTGTCATTCGTCTGGCGTATTTCAATGTGCTGGAGACAAATCATTTTTTCTCTGAGGAGGAAGAATACGAAAAAGTGTATTATGGGCTGCCGATTACCTCCATCGCGATTATTTTGCCGATTCTGTTCGTCATCCACATGTTTGTGGGGACACAGATCTTCAGCCTTGTTCTGACAATTATGCTGTTTACGGTCGGCATGCTGTTCATCGCGAATTTCAAGCTGCGTAAGCCGAGCAACAAGGTGCTGCTTTTGATTTGCCTCTTGGTGGCGGCAGCGCTGCTCCTTTCCTTCGTGCAGGGTGCAGGGGTGCAGTGGCACGCCGTCCTGTTTACGACTTAGAGAGTGAGGCTGTCATATGGATTGCAAGGATCGGACAGGCCGCCGCGTCGAGGGCGGAGAGGGGCAGGATCGCTTCCTGCAGAGACTGTACGGGGCGCGTGTCGGCAGAGCCTGTGTCAAAGTTTTGATTCAGCCTTGGGTTTCCAGACTCGGCGGACGGGTCTTGAACAGCGGATTTTCACGCGTGGGGATTCCCCGCTTCATTGAGAAAAACAAGATCGATATGAGTCAGTACGAGGAAAGGCGCTTCCGCTCGTACAATGACTTTTTTATGCGCAGGATCAAGCCGGAGATGCGCCCGGTGAGCATGGAGCCGACGCATTTGATCGCGCCATGTGACAGCAGGCTGACGGTGCATGAAATCACTGAAAATTCGCGTTTTCACATCAAAGGGACTGCCTATACGCTGGAGAGCCTGCTGCGTGACAAGACGCTTGCGCGCGCCTATGACGGCGGCACGCTGCTGCTCTTTCGTCTGACGGTGGACGATTATCATCGCTATTGCTATGTGGACAGCGGTGAAAAATCTAAAAATCACTGGCTGCCCGGCGTTTTTCATACGGTCAATCCGGCGGCTGCGGCGGTCTATCCGATTTACAAGGAAAACACCCGCTGCTACAGCTTCATTGAGTCGGAGAATTTTGGAAGAATCCTGCAAATGGAGGTCGGTGCGCTGATGGTCGGCAAAATTGTCAATTACGAGGAAGCGGCGCGGGTCGCGCGCGGCAGTGAGAAAGGACGCTTTGAATTCGGTGGCTCTACGATTGTCGTTGTGCTGCCTAGGCGCAGTTGCGTCATCGATGCCGATATATTGGCAAACAGCCGCGCCGGGATTGAAACGAAGGTGAAATACGGCGAGCGCATCGGGTGTAAAGAAACCTGCTGCGGGGAGGATACATAATCGATGCCCTGCATTTTTGGCGGCGGCAAACCTCCCTGGAGGATTGATATCGGATCTGCAAAATATTTCGCTGCGAAAGAGGAAGATATTTGGAAAACAGTTGTTTTTTCAAACTCCATTTGATATAATATTGACGATTGTAAAAATATTTTGGGAGGTCTGAATCAATGAAAGACTATACAAGCGAAATGATAAGAAACGTTGCTTTATTGGGACACGGCGGATGCGGCAAGACAACATTCGTAGAAGCGGCTCTTCTGGCAACAGGTGTCATCACCAGATTGGGCAAGGTTGAAGACGGTTCAACCGTATCTGACTATGATAAAATGGAAATTGAAAAAGGATATTCCATTAACACCACTTTAGTACCGGTAGAATACAACAATGTCAAGATCAATTTTGTTGACACACCGGGCTTCTTCGACTTTGCAGGCGAAGTACAGGGTGCGCTCAGAGGCGTAGAGGCAGCGGCGATCGTTGTCGATGCATCGGCAGGCGTACAGGTAGGAACAGAGAAAGCATGGGATGCATGCAAAAAGATCGGATCTCCGAAATTTATTATTCTCAATAAGATAGATAAAGAAAACGTTGACGTGGCAGCGACCATCCAGCAGCTGCAGGACAAGTTCGGCAACGCGGTCGTTACACTGGACGACAAGGACGCGATGGCAGAAGCGATCGCAGAGGTCGATGAAGAGTTGATGGACATCTACTTCAACGAAGGCGGCTTTACGGACGAGCAGTTCAGCAAGGGCTTGACCAAGGGCATCCTGCAGGGCGATATCGTACCGGTATTCAAATGTTCCTCTCTGACCGGAGAAGGTGTCAAAGAGGTATTGCAGGAAATCATCGAATTCGTACCGAATCCGACCATCGAAGGCTACCGCGCGAAGGACGAAAACCAGCAGCCGGTACTCATCGAGGCAGACCCGAACGCAAAACCGGTGCTGTTCATTTTCAAGACTTTGGCAGACTCCTTCCTCGGCAAGATTTCCCTTGCGAAGGTCGTCAGCGGCAAGGTATCCGCAGGCATGACGCTGCATAACTTCAGAGTAGAAAAAGACGAGAAATTAGGCTCGGTCTTCTTCGTCAGAGGCAAGGAAAAGATCGACTGCAAGGCAGCGGTCGCAGGCGATATTGTCGCGCTCGGCAAGCTGGAATTCACCAAGACAGGCGATACCTTATCCGAAAAGAGCAACCCGGCATTCATCAATCCGGTAGACTTCCCGCAGCCGACCCTGTTCATGGCGATCGAATCCGCGGATAAGGGTGCGGACGACAAGCTTTCCACAGGCTTTGCGAGACTGATCGAAGAGGATCCGACGCTGGCGCTGGTCAGAAACAAAGAAACACGGCAGACGCTGATCGGCGGTCAGGGCGAAAGCCAGCTGAACATCGCGCTCAGCAAACTGAAAACCAAATACGGTGTCAGCGTCAATGTGGTACCGCAGAAGATCGCGTACAGAGAAACCATCAAGGGTACCTCCGATGTACAGGGTAAGCATAAGAAGCAGTCCGGCGGTTCCGGTCAGTACGGTGACGTACATATCAAGTTCTCGCCGTCCGCGCAGGAATTTGAATTCACCGAAGAGCTCTTCGGCGGTTCCGTACCGAAACAGTATGTTCCGGCTGTCGAAAAGGGTCTGCTCGAATGCATGGAGAGAGGTCCGCTGGCGGGCTGCAAGGTACAGAATGTCAAGGCGACCTTATATGATGGCTCCTATCACCCGGTAGACTCCAACGAAGCAGCCTTCAAGATCGCGGCATCGCTGGCATTCAAGAAGGGTATCGCAGAGGCGAAGCCGGTTCTGCTCGAACCGATCATGAAGCTCGAGATCTCCGTACCGGATGATTTCGTAGGTGCGGTTATGGGCGATCTGCCGACCAGAAGAGGCGCTGTCATGGGTATGGATCCACAGGCAGGCGGCGGACAGCTCCTGCACGCGGAAGCACCGCAGGCAGAGTTGTTCGACTATGCGATCGCGCTGCGTTCCATGACGCAGGCCAGAGGCTCCTTCACGATGGAATTTGCAAGATATGAAGAAGTTCCGGCTATGAACGCACAGAAGATCATTGAAGCGCACAAGGCTGAGGAAGAAGCATAGACCGAGGCAGCATCAAATACAGACAAAAATCCAAAGCCCCTATGGACAAGGTAGGGGCTTTGTTGTATAATGAAAAGGAACAAATGTTCGGAATGAAGAGGACGAATTTTCTGAAGGATGACGATATGCGCGCTGTCAGCATTGCAGGCACGGCAGCAGAAGCGGAACCGCTTTGCTGTGAATGGGCAGAGGTGTGTCAAAAACGAAAGATACAAAAGAGACGAAAGAGACAGGGAGAAACGGAAAGGAAGCGGTGAGATGGCGAAGAAGGGAAAAACGGTTTTTGTTTGTCAGGAGTGCGGCTATGAGAGCACGCAGTGGATGGGGAAGTGCATCTGCGGTGCGTGGAACTCATTTATTGAGGAACGGGTGATGCCGACGCCGGAGGCGGATGTGCGGCGCCGGACGGGCAGCGCGGCAGGCGGCGGGCAGGGCGCTGCGCGTCCGGCGCGGTTGTCGGAGATCGGCACGCAGGACTACGCGCGGGTGGATACCGGCATCGGAGAGCTGAACCGGGTGCTGGGCGGCGGTCTGGTGCGCGGCTCGCTGGTGCTGATCTCAGGCGAGCCGGGCATCGGCAAGTCTACCATCATCATTCAGACCGCGGCGAATATCGCAAGCCGCGGCGGTACAGTACTCTATGTCTCCGGCGAGGAGTCCGAAGAACAGATCAAGCTGCGCGCGGATCGGGTCTGCAGAGAGATCCCCCAGAATCTTTATGTGCTTGCGGAGACGAACATGGAGAATGTTGCGGCAGCCTGCGAGAACAGCAAACCGGACTTTTTGATCATCGACTCGATCCAGACGATGTACAGCGATCAGCTGGATTCCGCGCCGGGCAGCGTGTCACAGGTCAGAATGTGCGGCAATCAGCTGATGAAGCTGGGCAAGACGAAGCATATCCCGATCTTTATCGTCGCGCACGTCACCAAGAGCGGCGACCTCGCGGGACCAAAGACGGTGGAGCATCTGGTGGACTGCGTGCTGAACTTTACAGGCGAACGGGATCAGGAATTCCGCGTGATGCGGGCCTACAAGAACCGGTTCGGCACGACCAGTGAGATCGGCGCCTTCCGCATGGAGTCGGAGGGTCTGGTGGAGGTACAGGACATTTCTGCTTCGTTTTTGGAAAACAGAGACGACAAGGCCCAAGGCTCTGTGACAACCGCCATCTATGAGGGCAGCCGCCCGGTCATGTTCGAAATGCAGGCGCTGGTCAGCCCGTCAAATATCGGCTTCGCGCGCAGGACCGCAGTCGGCGTGGATAATACACGTCTGAACATGCTCCTTGCGGTACTCGAAAAGATCGTCGGTATCCCGCTGACGAATCAGGATGTCTATGTCAATGTGGTCGGCGGTATGCGTCCGGAGGGAACGGGTGCGGATCTTGCGGCGGCGCTGGCGATCTATTCCTCGTTTAAAAATATTACCGCACATCGGCGAACGCTTGCGATGGGAGAGGTCGGACTGACCGGCGATTTGCGTTCGGTGCAGAATGCAGAGAAGATCGTCAAGGAAGCGGCGCGCCTCGGCTACGAACAGGTCATCCTGCCGAAGCGCAACGCTCAAAAAGTAGGCGGCAGCCTCGATGGCTGCCGCGTCATTGGTGTGAAGAATATACAAGAAGCGATACGCGTCTTTGCGATGTAGCAGGGTGTGAGACGCGGCAGGATATGCGCGGAAGCCGTGTGTCAGGACTTCTTTTCCTTTGCCGTTTTTTCGCGTTCCTTGCGCATCATGTCCAGTTCAAACCAGAAGGTCGTGCCCTTGCCGACCTTGCTCTCGACGCCATAGTTTGCGCCGTGCAGCGTCAGGATCTCCTTGACGATGGAGAGACCGAGACCGGTACCGCTCGCTTCGCGGACGTAGTTGGTACTGGTTTTGTAGTAACGATCCCAGACGTGCGGCAATTCCTTAGGCTTGATGCCCGGACCATGGTCGGAGACCTCCAGACGGTAGACCTTGCCGAGCTTGCGGATCGTGACGTTGATGATTTTATCCTCCCCGCAGTATTTGACGGCATTGCTGGTCAGATTGGCGATGACCTGCTTGATCTTGTCCTCGTCTGCATAGACGAAGGCTTCCTTTGGCGCGGTGAACACAAAATCATACCCCTCGCGCTCCTGCAGGATCTCGTACGATGCCAGAATAGAAGCGGTGATCGACGCGAGATCGGTTTGCGCTTTATTGAGCTGTATCTTTTTGGTCTGCATGGCGGTCATGGTCGCCATATCGCTGACGAGGCGGCTCATGCGCTCGGACTCGTCGATGATGACCGCCAGATGTGCGTTGCGTTTCTCCGGATTGTCACCGGACAGGTCGCGGATCATTTCCGCGTAGGAGCGGATCATGGTCAGCGGCGTTTTGAGATCATGGGAAACATTCGCGACCAGATCCTTTTGCCGGTTATCGGCTTGTCCAAGCTCGTAGGCCGCGACATTCAAGGTCTTGGCGAGGTTATTGATTTCCGAATAGGAATTTGCCTCAAACTTGACGTTATAATTGCCCTTACCCATTTTTCTGGCTGTCTGCGTGATGCCCTTGATCGGCTTGGAAATGCGGTCGGAAAAATACACTGCCAAAAGGAAGGTGACGCACAGGGTAATGATGGTGACGTAAAACAACTGATCCTTCAGAATCTCCACAGTCGAGGTGACCGGATAAAGCGGCGAGAAGATGTAGAGGTAGACCTCCTGCCCCTCCTCGCGGTTCAAGTAGGTCGCGTAGGCCAGTGTATTGTACTTTTCCAGTCCGGTGTTGATCTTGAAGGAAACCGCCGTAGTTTTGGGCGACGCGTTCTGCAGCATGCTGCGCAGCTTCGGGAGCTGATCCCTGTACTGGTAGACAGGAAGCAGACTCTCCGCCTCCGGCATGAACAGCAAAACCTTGCCGCCGGATTCCATCATCACATAGAAGTCATTACTGATGGAAAGATCCTGAATGGCTTCTGTCAGACCCGCATCCTCACGCGCATAGGCGTGGGAAATCGAGGAAGCGACACGGGTGACCTCGGCTGTTTTCATGTGCTCGTAGTAGTTATTCAGGAAAAAGATCTGCAGGAACCAGACGAGCAGCAAAAGACCGATGCCGATGCCGATGAAGTAGACCCACAAGCGAAATTTGATACTGTGTCGGTCGAATTTAATTTTCGTACTCAAATTTGTAGCCCACTCCTCTCAGCGTTACGATAAAATCTCTGTAAGGGCCCAAGTTGTTGCGCAGATTTTTGATGTGCGTGTCGATGGTTCTGTCGTCACCGAAGAAATCATAGCCCCAAATATCCGAGAGCAGTTTATCTCTGGACAGGGCGATGTTCTTGTTTTCGACCAGATAGAACAGCAGATCGTATTCTTTCGGTGTCAGATCGACCTTGTGTCCGTCAACGGTGACGGTTCTGGCGGCGATATTGATTTCCAGACCATCGAATTTCATGACCTGCGACTGCGGCTGTGCGGCGGCTTTTTTGCGGGCGAGTACCGCATTGACTCTGGCCATCAGCTCCTTCGGGCTGAACGGCTTGACCACGTAGTCGTCGATACCCAGCTCGAAGCCGAACAGCTTATCGTACTCTTCTCCCCGGGCCGAGAGCATAATGACCGGAATGTCTTTGATTTTTTTTATCTCTTTGCAGGCGGAAAACCCATCCAGCTTCGGCATCATGATGTCCATGATGATCAGATCATAATCGTTCAGCTTACAAAGTCCGACTGCGGTGATGCCGTCGTCAGCCTCTGTAATTTCGTAACCGCTGAATTCGCCGTACTCCTTGATGACCTCACGAATCTTCGGCTCATCGTCTACCACTAAAATTTTGTACATGGGGGTCCCTCCTTTGATTTCTGTATTT
>UQMQ01000068.1 GCA_900542245.1 uncultured Eubacteriales bacterium | reverse complement strand
GAGTCCGTTTTACAATCATCGCGTTCTCTGCGGGAAGCGGGGACCAAGCTAGGAATCAATGCATCAACCGTTTCGAGAAAGATCAAGCAGTACGGTATTGATTACCCGCATGCGCGGTAATCTCTCTGTTACGTATACAGCAGCTGCGTTTACGATGTGATGCCAGAAACAGCAAAGGGGCTGTCGCACAGTTGATTGATGCAATCGACTAGAACGGCAACCCCTTCCTTATTCTCTTATTTCATGAAGCATTACATTTCACTTTCCAATATTTTTTCCAAATCACTTTTTATAAGTGGGAAATCTTGCTTCACCGTGTAAAAAACATCTTCCATTCGAAGTGTTTGATAGCGGTGTGCTGTAATATCTCGAATCCCGGCGAGTTCCTTCCAAGGGATCTGTCCATAATTTACGCGTGCCTGCTCGCTTATATTTTTGATCAGTTCACCAATATTGACAACCGTCATACAAATCGCGCGTTTTAATTTTTCATCATCCAAAAAAGCGTCTAAATCATAGTCTCCCATTAGTTCAAAGGAAATAGTGATCTCAGATAACACCTTTTTTATGATCACTTCGTCTCTATGCCGCATAAAGTTCAACCTCGTTATGGATCTCTAATAAATCTCCCTCTCGCAAAGGTCCATGCACAATGTCCACACTAAGCTGTAGCAATTTTTCCAATCTAAGCTTGATTCTTGAAATTGTCAGCAAAGTTACAGGTGCTGTAAACTCCATCATCAAATCCACATCGCTGCCTTCACGAAAACTCCCATCGGCTCTAGAGCCAAACAAAACGACCCTTTTGATCGGGTAATCCGATGCAATTTCGCAGACATACTTTTTCATTGTTTCTAAATTCATCGCATTCCCTCCGCAAATTATATTATAAACAGTTTTCCCCATCTTACAAGGAGTTTCAATCCATCTTATTCAAATCATCAAAGATCTTCTGCATCCTGCGGTCGAGGGTCGCGCTGACCTCTGCGCAGGCCTTGAGCTCGATATCGATGCGCGAAGAAATATCCTTATTCTGCTTGTAGCGCAGCTGGTGTTCGAGGCTCGCCCAAAAGTCCATCGCGACCGTCCGGATCTGCACCTCCACGATGACCTCTTCACAGCCATCCAAAAGATACACCGGGATTGCAATCGCCAGATGCAGACTGCGATAGCCGTTCGGCTTGGGGTTCTTTATGTAATCCTTTTCGGTCAGCAGCTTGACATCGCTCTGCGAAGTGAGCATGTCCGCGATCGCATACACATCATCAATGAAATTGCAGACCACGCGAATCCCAGCGATATCAAAAATATTTTCTCTGGCAGAAGCGATCGTGATCTCCTTGCCCAGTCGCGTGAGTTTCTCCTCGATACTGTCCGGCGTCTTGAGCCTGCGTTCTATATGATGGATCGGATTGTAGTCGTGACGGACTGCAAAGTCCTCGCTCAAAATCTCGATTTTCGTTCTGACTTCCTTGATCGCGGCCCGATAGGCATGTCTGAATGCCTCGAAGCCCTCCTGCTCCTGCAGATGCAAATTCATGGCGAATGGTCCTCCTCTTCAAAACCTGCAAAGTTAATGATATTTTATTGACACATTTCATTATACTCTAATATAATCTAAAAAGAAAGGTTTTCAGGTGAAGAAATCATGAAGAAGTGTTTTTTAACAAAAGCCAGACCCCAAACACGCATGCTTGGACGAACCGGTCTTGCAGTCAGCTGCGTCGGCATCGGTGTGCTCCCGATGGGTCCCGGACAGCTGGACCTGCCACTGGACGAAGGTGCATCGGTCATTTGCGATGCCTTGCGGCGCGGCATCAATTTCATCGATACGGCGCAGTATTACCGGACTTATCCGTATATCCGGCGGGCACTGGAGGTCATGCGCCTCGTGACCGAGGAAAATCCGCGCGGTGCGGACAATCTGTCTACGGAGGAAAATCCATGCGGCGCGGTTGCTTCTGTTTCTTCGGAAAACCTCTGCGGTGCGGCTTCTCCTGCTATGCGAGGCAAAATGGACGCGTCGGCAAGGGATGATAGCGAAATCGAATTCTGCCCCCAGGTAGCCTGCGATGACCGACCGCACAGGTCGGATATGCTGCGCCCGGTCATCAGCTCCAAGTCGCTGGCATCGTCTTATGACGATATGATGGCAGCCATCGAGGAATGCCGCAGCGCGCTGGGTCTAAAATCGATCGATATTTTCCTGATGCATGAAGTGCGGACAGGGCAGTTTGCGGCGCGCGCCGGCGCGTGGCAGGCGCTGCAGGATGCCAGAGCTACAGGGCTGGTACGCGCCATCGGCATTTCCACGCATCACGCCGATGTGGCGCGCGCGATGGCAGACGTCGCTGCCTGCGATGTAATCTTTGCCCTGCTCAATTACCGCGGTATGGGGATCCGCTGCGGGCAGGACGCCGGAACCAAGGAAGAGATGGCTGCCGCCCTCACAGTCTGCAAGGCGTGCGGCAAAGGTATCTATACCATGAAAGCGCTCGGCGGCGGCAATCTGACCGCCGATTACCAAAAAGCGCTCGACTATGTGTTTTCACAGGACTGTGTAGACGCGGTCATGGTCGGTTTTACGAACACATCGGAAATTGACGATATGATGTGCTACCTGTCGGGAACCATGGAATCCTCGTATAACCCGGACGTTTCCCGTAAAAAGATGTACGTCAACCAGGAGGACTGCGAGGGCTGCGGCGCCTGCCTTAAAATCTGCGCTGCAGGCGCTGTGCATTACAACAAAAATGGACTGGCCGAAATCGACCAATCCAAATGTCTGACCTGCGGATACTGTGCCCAGGGCTGCCCGGTGCGCGCCATCATCATGTACTAGCCTGCGCTCACACGCTGATCAGGCGCATACATGGAAATTGCCTTACAAGTCCCGCGCCGTTTTTTGTGATACGAAAAAACGGCAAAACATCCTACATCATGTGCCCCTAAATGCAGTTTCGATTTTCTGTATCTGTCTTGCCGTTCTGTCTCAACGCTGCACCTTGACGTGCATGCTTTCCATGACTTTGAGCGCCGCTTCACCGAGCGCATCATCGTTGCTTGCCACACAGGCTGCATCAATCAGAATCGGCACCTCCGGCATCGCGGCCTTGGTGATGACCATGTTGGAGATCACGCAGATGTTGGTGACAACCCCTGCGAGCTCCACGCTTTCATATTCGCAGCCGCGGTTTCTGAGATAATCCGCCAGTTCCAGTGAGCCGAAAGTCGGCTTGGAGAAAACCAGATCTTCTTCCTGCTTCAACGCGCGGATCTTGCCGTACAGCGGCCAGCCGTCTGTAGCTTGGATGCAGTGCGCGATTGGCAGATTCCGCCCCTCCTGCGTTTCCAGATAATTTTTATCATGGGTGTCCATGGTGAAAATCACCTGTCCGCCCTCGCCCAGCGCGCGATACGCCGCGATCTTCGCCGCAAGCGCATCCTCGATGGCGACCGCCTGCGGACAGCCCAAACTGCCCGATACGAAATCATTCTGATAATCCACCACAATCAAAAGCTTCTTTTTCATGCTTCCATTCCTCTTTCTTCTTTTTTGCGCGGCTTTCCTTGCCGCCGCTCCTCTTTCTCGCCGCCACGCCGCGCGTGAGAGACAGCCCGGACCTTACCGCTTCCAGAAGCTCTTTTTCGGCTCCGGTTCGCGCGTATCGCGGAATTCCTCCGGCACAGCGCCGCTCTTTACGGACTCGATGAGCGCCGTCGTGCGCGTGCGATCGATCAGATCGCAGCCGGTTTCAAAATAGCGCAGCACCTGCGCGTCCTCCGCGGCGGCTTGCGCCTCCGGCTTGTCCAGAAACATCTTCGTCGCGACCTTGATGATCGCCTTGTCGACGCCTGCCAGCTTCGCCGGATCAAAGGCACCCGGCAGGAAAAAGCAAGGCAGATCTCTGAGCCAGTCCTTGTCGAAATTGATGTCACGCAGCTGCAGGCGGTTTCCCTCACTGTCGAGGCTGATACCGACCGCAAAAATATAGTATTGCCTGTCGAAAGCACCGCTTTCCGCCGCCTCTGCCTCCGAAATCGTGCCTCGCTTTGCCATCTGCCGCAGCTTTAGGTCGCCCTTGATCCACTTGGTAAACTGCTCCAGTCCGCGAACACCGCCTGCCTGCACGCCGCCGCCGTAGATGACCGTATCATAGCCCTGCAGCTCCTTTTTTGAAAACTTGTCCAGTGGAACCGCGCGGCAGCCGAGCGCTTCGGCGATCCATCGCGCGTAGGTCTCTGCCGCGCCGTATTTACTCGTATACAGCACGATTGTGCGCTGCGAATCCACTTTTTTATCATTTTGCATCATATCTTATGTTATTCTTCCTCTCCGCTTGTTCGTTTTTGGCTTCCGCTTCCGGCAACGCTGCGGCAGTAAGCGTGTTGACCCGCGACTATCCCTGCTTCTCCTCCGCTTTGACGTTGCCGTCGCCGAGGATTGCCTGCATCTGACGCAGCAGCGATGCCGAGGCGTCGGCGCGCATGCCGTTTCGCGGGCGAATGGTCTTGCCGTCCGGCGGATAAATCAAAACATCGTAGTTGCCCGGATGTCTCGCCAAATTGATCATCAGTTGATCCAGTGTGCGCTGCGGGTTTCCCGCCGACGGAATGCGCAGCTTGATCAGACCGTCCGGTGGCGCGGCCTGCACGCTTTGCCGCGTATCATGTGCCTCATCGTTTTTCGCATTTCCTTCCGGCCTGCCGTTTTTCTGTATCCTTGACTCCTCGCCTGCCTGCACGCCGCCCGCGTTTTGCCGCGCGTAGCCGCCTTGTCCGCGTCCGCCGTAGCCGCCCCGCCTGCCGTAGCTGCGGCGTTCCGGAAATCCATTCTCACAGGCCTCCTCCAGCTCCAGCACATCGTCGGCCAAGATCTTCGGCGCTTCCTCCTCCTTGAAGTTCAGCGTGCCGCGGATTGCCACGACACTGCCCTCATGGATTGCGTCCAGACAACGCTCGTACACATTCGGAAACACGACAACCTCCGTCAGACCGAACAGATCCTCCAGATCGAGGAAAGCCATCATCTTATTATTCTTGGTGATCAAGGTTTTTTTCCCGGCGATCATACCGCTCATAATGCAGCGCATGCCGTCATGCAGTTCGTTGCTCTGGTCACGCGCGAAGCTGCGCTCCAATACGCTCGCCGCCTCATCGCCGCCCTCCTGCAGTCCGGTTTCCCCGGCAGCCAAATGCGCGATATCGTCCGCAGTCAGCGTACTGATCTGTTCCATTTTTTCCTTATAATTGTTGAGCGGGTGATCGGTCAGATACACGCCCAGCATTTCCTTTTCCATTTCCAGCTCGATGCGCTTGTCAAACGGCGCGACATCCGGCAGCCTGCCGCCGGTCATCTCCGGCTGCATGCTTTCTCCTGCCAGATCGAAGAGCGACATCTGCCCCTCGATATTTTTTTTTGCCGTATTCTGCGCAGACTCAACGAGGCTTTCATGCACCGCCAGCAGCGCCGCCCGGTTCGACGAAAGACAATCGCATGCGCCCGCCTTGATCAGACTCTCGACCGCCTTTTTGTTGATCTGCGAGATCTCCAGATTATTGATAAAGCTGAAAATATCCTTTGGCTCGCCTTTTTCGGTCCGTGCGCGAATCATCGCGTCGATCGCGCCCTCGCCGACGTTCTTGACCCCCAAAAGCCCAAAGTGAATCTTGCCGTTTTCCACGCTGAATTTTTTCATACTCTTGTTGACGCAAGGCGGCAGGACCTCGATGCCCATGTCGCCGCAGTTGCGGATGTAACGCGCGATCTGCGTGGTATCGCCCATGACGCTCGTCATCAGCGCCGCCATGAACTCGACCGGATAATGCTTTTTGAGGTAGCCCGTTTCGTAAGCCACCACGCCGTAAGCCGCCGCGTGCGACTTGTTGAACGCGTACTGCGCGAAGCTGACCATATCATCGAAGATGGCCTCCGCGGCCTCGCGGCTGATCCCGTTACGGATGCAGCCCGGGATTTCGACCTCACCGTTTTCGTCCAGCTTGCCGTTGATGAAATATTCTTTTTCCTCCAGCATGACGGACATTTTCTTTTTGGACATCGCGCGGCGTACCAGATCGGAGCGACCGTAGCTGTAGCCCGCGAGATCACGCACGATCTGCATAACCTGCTCCTGATAGATCAGGCAGCCGTAGGTAACGTCAAGAATCGGCGCCAGCTCCGGACAGGCGTAGCGAATCTTTGTCGGATTCTTCTTGTTCTCGATGTACTTCGGAATCGAGTCCATCGGACCCGGTCGGTAAAGCGCGATTCCCGCGACGATATCCTCGAAGCAGGTCGGCTTGAGATTTTTCATAAACTGCGTCATGCCGCCGCTTTCGAGCTGGAACACCCCGCCGGTATTGCCCGCGGCGATCATTTCGTAAACACCCGGATCGTCGTAATCCATCTTCGCGAAATCGATTTTGACGCCATGATTTTTCTCGATCATCTCGAGCGCGTCGCGAATGACCGTCAGGTTGCGAAGCCCCAAAAAATCCATTTTGAGCAGCCCCAGCTCCTCGATCGTCGTCATCGTAAACTGCGTCGCTGGGCCCTTATCCGACAAATACAGCGGTACATATTCATCGATCGGCGCCTTGGAGATCACCACGCCCGCCGCGTGCGTGGACGCGTGACGCGGCATACCCTCGATCGCCTTCGCCATGTCGATAACCTCGCGCGTTTCCACATCGGACTCGTACATCTCAGCCAGTTCCGGACTGGTCGCGAGCGCCTTGTCGATCGTCATGCCCAGCTCAAACGGGATTGCCTTGGCGATCTGGTCGGTCTTGGCATAGCTGACGCTGAGCGCCCTGCCGACGTCGCGCACCGCCTGCTTGGCTTTCATCGTACCGAAGGTGATAATCTGCGAAACGCGGTCCTCACCGTATTTGCGCGTCACGTAGTCGATGACCTCCGGCCTGCGCTCATAGCAGAAGTCGATGTCGATATCCGGCATGCTGACACGCTCCGGATTGAGAAAACGTTCAAAGATCAGATTGTATTTGATCGGGTCGATGTCCGTAATTGCCAGACAGTAGGCGACGATCGATCCCGCCGCCGAGCCGCGCCCCGGCCCGACCATGATCTTGTTTTGCTTCGCGTAATTGATAAAATCCCAGACAATGAGGAAATATTCCACGTAGCCCATCGACTCAATCGTGCCGAGCTCATACTCCAGACGCTCGATCAGATTCTGTGCCGGATTATCTCCGTAACGCGCAATCAGTCCGTCATGGCAAAGCTTGCGCAGATAGTCGCGGTTCGTCATGCCCTCCGGCGGCACGAATTCCGGCAGGTGATATTCGCCGAAACGGAAATCAAACGCACACGCCTCGGCGATCACGTTGGTGTTCTCGATGGCTTCCGGCACAGCCGCGAAGATTTCCCGCATCTCCGCCTCGCTCTTGAGGTAAAACTCGTCGTTCGGGAACCGCATCCGCTTCTCGTCATCGAGCGTCGTCGCTGTCTGAATCGCCAGCAGCACGTCATGCGCCTTGGCGTCCTCCCGCCGCACATAATGCACGTCGTTGGTCGCTGCCAGCGGGATCGAAAGCTCCCGCGAGAGCTTCAGCATATCGTCGTAGATCGCGCGTTCCTCATCGAGACCTTGATCCTGCAGCTCCAGATAAAAATTCCCCGCGCCGAAGATGTCCAAAAGCTCCTCGGCTTCGGCTTTCGCGCCCGCGTAATCTCCGTTCAGAAGCCGGTGCTGCACGTTGCCCGCCAGACAGCCCGAAAGCGAAATGATGCCCTCGCTGTGCGCCCGCAGCACCTCCTTGTCGATGCGCGGCTTATAGTAGAATCCGCGGATAAAGCCCTCGGATACGATCTTGATCAGGTTCTTGTACCCCGTCTCATTTTTGGCAAGCAAAATCAGATGCCCCTGTCCCTTATCCTTGTCGGATTCCTTGTCGGTCATCCGCCGCGCCGCCGTATAGACCTCGCAGCCGATGATCGGCTTAATCCCCTGCTTCTTACATTCTTTATAGAAATCGACCGCGCCGAACATCACCCCATGATCGGTGATTGCCAGACTCTCCATGCCCAGCTCCCTGGCGCGCGCGACCACGTCCCGGATGCGCGCCGCCCCGTCCAGCAGACTGTATTCGGTATGTACATGTAAATGCGTAAATGCCATTCTCTCTCCTTTTCTCGTAACGCTTTCTGCTCTGCTCTTTTCCCATCGCTGCTTCTATCATACCACATTCCTTCATACGGAACAATCGTTCTTTCCGATTTTTATATCCTGCATGCCTTCCCTTGGTTCTCCTGTAAATCCCCCTTGGATAAACGCGCAGATTATGGTAAAATGAAAGCAGATGATAAAGGAAACTTTCGGAGGAACTTCACATGAGAAAACCGTTAAAAATATTGCTGCTTGTGCTGCTGGTGCTCGTGCTCGTGGTCGGCGGCTATGTGATCTACGTCTTTGCCAGCTACGACCGCATCGAGGACAATCAGGTGCTGGACGTCAACCGTCCGGAGCAAACGGCTGCCGGGGCATCGCAAAGTGCGCAGACATCTCCCGCGGAGGCTGCGCAGGTGCCGATCGGCGAGACGCTTTCGCTCACCTCATGGAACATCGGCTTCGGCGCTTACACCGACGATTATAGCTTCTTTATGGACGGGGGAAAATATTCGCGTGCGTTCAGTGCATCGGCTGTCGTGGATAATCTCACCGCCATCGGGCAGGAACTCGCGGATTTTGATACAGATTTTTCGCTGATCCAAGAAGTCGACATCGCCGCGACGCGTTCCTATCAAGTCGATGAGCGTGCCATGCTGGTCCGCAGTCTGGACGCAGACCATACGAAATACTGGACTTTCGCGGTGAACTACGACTCGCCGTATCTGTTCTATCCGATTTTGGAGCCGCACGGCGCATCCAAAGCGGGTCTGCAGACCTTCAGCAATTATGCGATCTCCTCAGCGCTGCGCCGTAGTCTGCCGATCCAGACCGACATCGCAAAAGTGCTCGACCTCGACCGCTGTTACTGCGTCAACCGTCTGCCTGCCGCAGACGGCAAGGAACTGATTTTGATCAATCTGCATCTCTCTGCCTATACGACCGACCCGACCATCGCCGATCAGCAGCTTGCCATGCTCTACGACGACATGGTCAAAGAATATGAAGCAGGCAATTACGTCATCTGCGGCGGGGACTTCAACAAAGACCTCTTGGGCAACAGCCCGGAGATCTTTGGGGTCAGCGGGGAGGCATACTCTTGGGCGCAGCCGCTGCCGACGGAGGATATCCCGGACGGCTTTCGTTTGATCGCGCCGCTCGACCCGAACAATCCGGTGCCGAGCTGCCGCAACGCGGACGCCCCTTGGGACCCGCAGACGAACTTCCAGGTCACCCTCGACGGCTTCCTCGTTTCGGACAATGTTACCGTACTGACAAGCCGCGTCGTCGATACCCAGTTCGCGTACTCCGATCACAACCCGGTGCAGATGGAATTTCGCCTTTCGTAATTCCCTGCGCACCGTCCGCAGGACCGCCGCTAGCTGCGCATGCATTCCCTGCGCACCGTCCGCAGAACCGCCGCTAGCTGCGCATGCATTCCCTGCGCAGCGCCCGCAGAACCGCCGCTGGCTGCGCATTCATTCCCTGCGCATCGTCCGCAGAATCACCGCTGGCTGCGCATTCATTCCCTGCGTATCGTCCGCGACATGTGCCGCGCGTTAGGTCCTCGCACTGTGTGATTTCGCCAAGTCACTCGCCGTCCTTTGGACATTTTGCAGAAGCGTTGCAAAATGTCTGCAAAGCACGTTGCTCGCTCGTTTGGGAAATCCCATACAGCACTGCGGAATCACTTGCGGCACATGCCGCGAACGCCGCTGCTCAGATAAAATGACATACAACCTACAACAGAAAGTAAAGGAAGAATTTATGCGCATACTCGTAATCAGCGATACCCATGGTGTTTGCGACCGTGTCTACGAAGTGTATCGCAAACTCACAAAACAAAATCCGGTGGACTACATCGTCCACTGCGGCGATTACTGCAAAGATGCCGAGGAGCTTCGCATGCGCCTCGGTGTGCCGGTCGCTTCGGTCCGCGGCAACTGCGACGGCGGCTTTGCGGATACCGACTTCTCAATCCTCGAAACCGAGGCTGGCAATTTCCTCATCACCCACGGTCACATGCAGAACGTTGACCTCAGCATGCAAAACCTCTATTACAAGGCTCTCGAAAATGACTGCGTCGGCGCGCTGTTCGGACATACGCACCGCGCGGTCTACACCCAGACTGGTGACGTGTACCTGATGAACCCCGGCAGCCTCTCCCGTCCGCGCGACGGCTCCGGCGGCACCTTCGGCCTGCTGATCACCGACGAAGAAGGTGTATGGGGCAAGATCTATGCATATGACGATTTTATGCAGGAAAACGATCAGGGCGGCGCTGCCGCCCCGCCAACCGACCGCAAGCCCAAAATCAAGGGTGGACATCTGCGTGAGCTGCTCAACTACAGCGACCGCTTCTGAACTGCCCAAACGGCATTTGAAACTTCACCGCCCTGTCTCGTGTACGCACACTTAAAGCGCATACACCGCAGCGCAACAGAAAGGAGACCATCTCATGGACATCAACCAACTCATCAAAGAAAAGCCTGTCGTCCGCGACATGGCGGACTGCAAGGAAATCTTCTGGATCAACCCGCAGAGTGATCAGCCTGCCAAACTGCCGTTCACGATGGCAGACATCGAGGACGCTGAGGCAAGATTGCAACGCTTTGCACCATATATCGCGGCGGCTTTTCCGGAAACCGCCAAGTCCGGCGGCATCATTGAATCCGAACTGACCGAAATCCCGCGCATGAAGGAACGCCTTGTCAAAATGACCGATAAGTTTGACGGTCGGCTTTTCCTCAAGCGCGACAGTGATCTGCCGGTCTCCGGCTCGATCAAGGCGCGCGGCGGCATCTATGAGGTCCTCAAATTTGCCGAAAAAATTGCGCTCGAAAAGGGTATGCTGCATTTAGATGATAATTACGCAATCCTCACCGAAGCGCGCTTCCGCGACCTTTTCTCGCAGTACTCTGTCGCGGTCGGTTCCACCGGCAACCTCGGTCTTTCGATCGGCATCATCAGCGCGAAACTCGGTTTTCAAGTCACTGTGCACATGTCCGCGGACGCGCGTCAGTGGAAAAAAGACCTCCTGCGCAGCAAAGGCGTGACGGTAATCGAATACCCAAGCGACTATCAGGTCGCGGTCGCGCAGGGACGCCGCGAAGCAGCGGACGACCCGCGCTGTCACTTTATCGATGATGAAAACTCCGCGGATTTGTTTCTCGGCTACGCGGTCAGCGTCAAGCGACTGATCGGACAGTTTGAAAAGGCTGGCATCCATCCGGACGCGGCACATCCGGTCTTCGTCTACATTCCTTGTGGTGTCGGCGGCGCGCCGGGTGGCGTGACCTTCGGGCTTAAGGAAGTCTTCGGTCCGTATGTCCATGTCTTTTTCGCTGAGCCAACCCATGCGCCTTGCATGACACTCGGTTTGATTACAGGTCTGCACAACCAAATCAGCTGCGCGGATATCGGTGTGGACGGCATCACCGATGCCGACGGGCTCGCAGTCGGCAGAGCCTCCGGTCTGGTCGGCAGCATCATGGAAACCCTGCTCGACGGCTGCTATACGGTGGATGACGCCAAGCTATATCCGTACCTTACTGCACTGGCAGACAGTGAAAATCTGTATATCGAGCCGTCCTCCTGCGCGTCGTTTCCGGGTCCTGCGCTTGTGCAGCAGGCGTCAGATTATCTTGCGGTCAAAGACCTGACAGACAGTATGGCAAACGCCGTACACATCCTCTGGGCGACCGGCGGCAGCATGGTGCCGAAGGAGGAAATGCAGCGTTACTACGAACGCGGAAAGGCTGCACAGGTATAAACTTATGAGCCACTCTGTTTTATGTACTGACCGGGCGGAGGTCGAAGCGACCTTCCGCCTGTTGGAAGAAGAAAACCGCAGCAACCCGCATATCGTCAACGGCATGATGGCGCCGCGCTATCTCAGCTATGACATGGACGCGCAGAGCGTTGTGATCGAGTATGCGGTCAAAGACTGGGAAATGAACCGGGTCGGCATCCTGCACGGCGGAATTTTGTCCACCATGCTCGACCATGCCGCGGGAATCACTGTCGCCGCTTTTGTCGGCGGTTGGGCGCCGACGGTCGACCTGCAGGTGCACTTCCTGCGCCCCGGTCAGCCCGGCGATACCATTTTGGCTGTCGGCAGGATTATTTCTGCCGGACAGACCCTTGTGCACGCGGAGGCTTCGCTGACCTCCAAAGC
>UQMQ01000067.1 GCA_900542245.1 uncultured Eubacteriales bacterium | reverse complement strand
ATCGTGATGACGATCAGCCTGATCACCCCGATCGCGATCGAAGAGGGACTGAGATTCGCGATTCGTGAGGGCGGCAGAACTGTTGGTTCTGGGGTTGTTACCGAGATCATCGAGTAATGACTTGTTAATTTTCCGTTCTGCTGTGTTGCTCGCTGCAAATCCGATGCTCACGTACGCATAGTACGTTCCGCTTCGTTTTGCATCGTGCGCCTTGCATAACGAAAAATTTCCTGCGTCATATAAAATGCTTGTTAAAATCGTCTGTGGCGTTGCTGACTGCAGGCGATTTTTTCTGCGCATTTGACCTTGCATTGTGCGCCTTGCATAACGAAAAATCCGGCGTCTTTGCACACGCAGATGATAGGCGGCTCCGCGAGGGGTCGCTTTTGTATTGCAGTTCTGGCAAAAATGTGGTATACCTAAAGGGTAGTGGAGTTGGACGAGGGTGCCGTGCGGAGGGTCTGCGGGGCAACGCGGACGCGGTACTGCTTAGAACGAAAAAAACGGAGGATACGAAAATGGACTTAATTACAGGCATCAAGGAAAGAAGAAGTGTCAGAAGATTCGCGGATAAACCGGTTCCCAGAGAGCTGATCGCGGAGGTCGTGGAGATCGCAAGATTCGCGCCGTCGTGGAAAAACACCCAGATCGCGAGATATATCGTGGTGGAGGATCCGGAAAAAATCGCGGCACTCGCCAGCGATAAATGCACCTACGGATTTGAATACAATATCAAGACCATCGCTAAGGCACCGGCGGTGGTGCTGCTGACAATCGTGGAAGGACGTTCCGGCTTTGAAAAAGACGGCAGTTTTTCTACGCCGAAGGAGGACAGATGGCAGAATTTTGATGCGGGTATCGCGGCACAGACTTTCTGCCTGGCAGCCTACGAAAAGGGGTTGGGCAGTGTGATTCTCGGTTATTTTGACGATGCAGAGGTCAAAAAGGTCATTCCGATCCCGGAAGGGCAGCAGGTCGGCGCGATGATTCCGATTGGTTTCCTGCCGGAGGGGGAGATCGCGGCACCGCCGAGAAAGGATGTCGACGCACTGCTGACCTTTATCTAAGCCTGCATGGCGCGGAAATAAAAACAGCCTGCGAAGCGAAGCAGGCTGCAATGGTTCAAACGGTCTTGCCGGAAACTCCGGAAAGACCGTTTTTGTCATTGTATAGGGAATATCACCAAAAGCGCCTTGTGATGCGTCTGCCATGCATGGCAGGCATAGGTGCAAAGGCGCCTACGATTCCGTTTTGCTCGCTTTTGTCAAAATAATCAGGGCGCTGATGGTGACGGCAAGTCCCAAAAGCCCGGATGGTGCAGGGATTTCGTTATAAAGCAGAATGCCTAAGAGCATGGCGGCGGTCGGCTCTGCGCCGCAGGAGAGGATTGCTGCGTTGCCGGAATCGATATATTTGATGGAAGCTGCATAGAAAAAATTCGGCAGGATAGAAGTAACCAGCGCTTGCGCAAGATAAAAGGCGGCGCCTTTGCATGGCGCAGCCGAGACGAATGCGCCGATTGCGTTCCAATCGGCAAATGGACTCAGAATCAGCGTGGTGATTGCGAAAATATAAATGTTGATGGTGAGTGCGTGATAGCTTCGCGCTGTCAGCTGTTTGGAGTTGATGGTGTAAATGGCGTTGAAAAAAGCGGAGCCAAGACCGGTCAAGATGCCGACAGTACTCCAGACAAACGCGGTATGCGTGTCGAATGCACCGCTGATCAGCGCACAGCCGACGACTGCCGCAAGCATACAGGAGACCTTGACGGGCGTGATTTTTTCATGAAAAAAGACGGCGCTCAAGAGTAGCACGAAGATCGGGCAGAGGCATAGCAGTACTGAAGCCAGGGTTAAGGTGAGCATGCCAACACTGGTATTGTAGCAGATGTTCATCAGCAGATAGCCGTTGATAGCCGCCGAAAGAAAAACGGGCAGGTCGCGCAGATGAATCCGAAGCAGGCTCCGGTCGTAAAGCAAAAGCACGATCAGCAGGATGCAAAAGGAAACCAGTGAGCGGGAACACATGATGGAGAGATTGCCAAAGCCTGCGGTTTTTAACGTGCGGACAAAGATGCCGCCGGCACCCCAGCAGGAGCCGGCAATCAGCGGAAGCAGCATTGCGAATTTTTTCATGGAAATCTCCTTTTGTGACGAAACTCTCTGCGGCGCTCGGAAGAGACCGCGAACAGGAAGCATTATATCATGCAGTATCGGAATTTGCAAAAGAAACTTGCGAAGCTTAGAAGCTACAGAGCGAAGCAAACTGCTGCCGGGGAGGGACAGAAAGCGCAGCGCGGCGGCTTCATAACGCAGGCTTAGGGGCGGTGCGGCGTATCGTGGGGACATTGCGATGCAATTTTTGTTGCGAAATGATGAAAAAAGAGGTATAATGTAACGGATAAGCTTTGAAAAAGGCTTTTTTTCGTGTGCGAACGCGGCATGATGCTTCCGGAATCCGTGAGGCGACCGCAGACGCGAGGGGAAATCAAGCAATGAGGATTTTATGAGAAGAGACAGACGAGAAGAAATTATGGCACAGATGGAGGCCGACAAACGGGCGGAGAAACGAAAACGGGGGAATGGTTTTTGCCGCTTCCTTTCTATCCTATACACGATTCTGGCGGCGGCCTTTGTGGTGCTGCTGATCAAGCTGAATGCCCTGCCGGCAAAATACCTCTATACGGGGATCGCAGCGCTGGTCATCGCATCGATTTTTATCGTGCCGGTGATGTTCAGCAAACGGGGGAAAAGGGGACGAAAAATCGGCGCGTCCGTCGTTGCGGTGCTGCTGATCGGTGTGTTTGGCGTCGGGACCTGGTATCTGACAGACACATTGGATTTTATAGACAATATCACACAGATAAAACAGGAAACAGAGGACTACTATGTGGTCGTACCGCAGGAGGCGCTCTTGGAGAACGTCAGCGGCATCAGCGGACAGACGGTCGGCACCTATGTGACGAACGATTTGCGTTATTCGGAGGCGAAGGCCAAGCTGCAGGAGCAGGTCGCAGTGGAGTATGCTTATGAAGCGGATTTTCAGACGCTGATGCAGAAGCTGCTGGACGGCAGCTATACGGCGATTTTCGTGCCGGCGGCAAACTATGATCTGTCCCAAACGACTTCTGATACAGCTGCGGACCCGCAAAGCAGCAGTCAAACAGATTCCGCACCAGCGCAGACCTCAGAAACGGATGAAGCGGGAACACAAACCAAAGTTCTGTATACGGTCTCGCTGCCGATTGAAACGGAGGACCAGACCTCCGCGGTCGATGTAACCAAGGAAAGCTTCAATGTCTACATCAGTGGTTCCGATATGTCCGGGTCTATCGACGTTACGAACCGTACGGATGTCAACATGGTCGCAACGGTCAACCCGCGGACGCATGAGGTACTGCTGACCTCAATCCCGCGCGATTATTATGTGACGCTGCCGACCAAGAATGCGAAGGACAAGCTGACGCATTCCAGCCTTTACGGGATGCAGGAAAGCGTCGGCGCGGTGGAGACCACGCTCGGCATCGATATCAACTACTATCTGCGTGTCAACTACAGTACGATCATCAAGCTGGTCGACGCGATGGGCGGCATCGATATCAATTCGGAACATGACTTCTATACCTCGGGCATGAAGGGAATGCCGGAGCTGAACGGGCACCACTTTACCAAGGGTGTGAATCACGTCGATGGAAAGCTGGCGCTGGCGTTCTGCAGAGAAAGACATGCTTTCCTGTCCGGTGATATGCAGAGAAACGAGAATCAGCAAATTGTGCTGGAAGCCATTCTCAAAAAAGCACTGAACAGCAAGACGATTCTGACCAAATATACCGCCCTCCTGGACGCAGTCAAGGAAAACATGTCAACCAACATGACACCGGAAGAAATGTCAGCGATTATCAAAATGCAGCTTGCTGATATGCCGGACTGGAAGATCGAAAGACAGGCGATTAAGGGAACGAACGCGTATGAATACTGCTACGCGCTCGGCTTTAAGGCGGCGACGGTCGATGCGATCCCGGAGGAAGAAGCGAAGGCTGTGGATGAAATTGTAAGAATAGCGACAGAAGATATACAGACAGAAAGCGAGACAAAACAAGATGCAGAGCAAGAAGACGGACAGAAAGAAGAAACGGGTGATCGCTAAACAGACCAGAACGAAGACCAGCATCGTCTGCGGTACAGAGAATCCGGCAAGCCTGGGGTGTGACTTTTATGAGCTGGAGGATGGAGAACTGGCGACCTTTTTTTCGCCAAAAGAGATCCACGAAGGTCACGACGGCATCATGCATGGTGGGCTGTCTGGCGCGATTTTGGATGAAGTGATGGGACGCTGCAACTTTGTTGAAGCCGCGGACGGAACGCTGTACAACCCGTATGTGACCGGCGAAATGACGGTGCGCTACTATTTGCCAATCCGCGTCGGGACAAAAATGCGCGCCTTCGGACGCATTGACCGCAGCGAGGGCAGGAAAAATTTTAACTCGGGTGAAATTTTGGACGCGGCGGGCGTGGTTGTCGCGGAGGCAGCCGGTATTTATATCCGAACGAATTTCATCGACGACCAAAACGTGCCGGAGGGGGAAAAGCGGGGGATTCTGCCCCTGACCGCCGAAGACCCGACGGAGTTCTGAGATTTTCCCGGGGAAAAAACTGAAAATGCAGGCAAAAATCAAAAAAGAATATTGACATTGACAAAGCGCTGTTTTATAATTAATAGGCAACTTTATGATTAGGCATAAGCAGAGCTTCTGAAAAGGGCTCTGAATTTTGAGTTAAACGGAGGACAATCAACATGAGAGTGAAAGTAATGCTGGCATGCACAGAGAGCAAACAGAGAAACTACAATACGATGAAGAACAAAAAGAACGATCCGGATCGTATTGAAATGCAGAAATATTGCAGATTCTGCAAGAAACACACGCTTCACAAGGAAACCAAATAAGGAGAGATCATTATGGCAAACGAAGCAAAAAAGAAGTTCAGCTTTAAGGAATATTTCAAATCTGTAAAAGTTGAAATGAAAAAGGTTGTATGGCCGACCAAGAAGGAAGTTTGGTCCTATACAGCGGTGGTTATCGCTACTTGTGCAGTTTTCGCATTGGGATTCTGGTTAATCGATACAGGCGTACTTGCAGCACTGAAGGGTGTTCTGAACATTTCTCTCAGCTAATTCCTGCAGGTAATCGGGACTTTACTTATCATGTGGGAAATATCCTGTCGATATTCCCGAAGCAAAAAGGAAAAGAGAAGGTACGAAAATGTCTGATTTTGAAAACAAAGGCGTTTCTCCTTTAGAGGGGGAAGGCATTCGTGGAGATGGCCAGGCGAAATGGTATGTAGTGCATACTTATTCCGGTCACGAGAATAAGGTAAAAGTGAATATCGAAAAGATGGTTGAGAACCGCGGCATGCAAGACCTTATCATCGACATCGTTGTACCGACGGAAGACCGCGTTGAGATCAAAGACGGACAGCGTAAAATCAAAACACGGAAGATGTTTCCGGGTTATGTAATTATAAAGATGATTGTTACCAATGAGTCCTGGTATCTGGTGCGCAACACGCAAGGCGTAACGGGATTCGTGGGTCATGGCTCCGAGCCGATCCCGCTGACGGATGAAGAAGTCGCCAGAATGGGAATCGAAAAAGTGTATATTGACCTCGACGTAGAAGTCGGCGAGACAGTACGCGTTATCAGCGGTCCTTTCGAAAGCTTCATGGGCACAGTAGAAGAGATCAACAAAGAGAAACAGGTACTGAAAGTCAAGGTTTCTATGTTCGGGAGAGATACCCCTGTAGAATTGGAATTCAGTCAGGTGGAAAAAATCTAAAGAAAGGAGAGAAACAAAATGGCTAAAAAGGTAGAAGGTTATATCAAACTTCAGATCGCAGCCGGCAATGCAACGCCAGCACCTCCAGTAGGTCCTGCGCTTGGTCAGAAGGGTGTCAACATCATGGACTTCTGTAAGCAGTTCAACGCAAGAACCCAGGATCAGCCGGGCATGGTGATTCCGGTCGTTATCACGGTTTATGCTGACAGATCCTTCACATTTGTCACCAAGACACCGCCTGCAGCAGTACTTCTGAAGAAGGCAGCAGGACTGGATGCAGCATCCGGAGAACCTAACAAGAAGAAGGTTGCTACATTAACCAGAGCACAGGCTGAAGAGATCGCTAAGACAAAGATGCCGGACTTAAATGCAGCAAATCTTGAATCTGCAACAGAGATGATCAAGGGAACTGCAAGAAGTATGGGTATCGTGATTGAAGATTAGTAAGAAGTGGAAGACGAAAGTCGCTAGTACCACGAGGAGGTAAACATGCCTAAAAGAGGTAAAAAGTACAGAGAGGCTGTTGCAAAATATGATAAGACAGCTTTATTTGAAGCACCGGAAGCGTTAAAGCTCGCGGTAGAGGCTTCACACGCAAAATTCGACGAAACCGTTGAAGTTCACATCAAGCTTGGTGTTGACGGAAGACACGCAGACCAGCAGGTCAGAGGCGCGATCGTTCTTCCGCACGGAACAGGCAAGACCAAAAAGGTTTTAGTATTCGCTAAGGGACCGAAGGCGCAGGAAGCAGAAGAAGCGGGCGCTGATTACGTTGGAGCGGAAGAGCTCGCACAGAAGATTCAGACCGAAAACTGGTTTGACTTCGACGTAGTGGTAGCTACCCCGGACATGATGGGTGTGGTAGGTCGTCTTGGTAAGATCTTAGGACCTAAGGGCTTAATGCCAAACCCGAAATCAGGTACCGTTACCATGGATGTTACAAAGGCTCTGCAGGAAATCAAAGCCGGTAAAGTTGAGTACAGACTTGACAAGACTAACATCATCCACACGCCGATCGGCAAGGTATCTTTCGGAGCTGAAAAATTAACGGACAACTTCAATGCACTGCTTGAAGCGATCGTTAAGGCAAAACCGGCTGCTGCAAAGGGACAGTATCTGAGAAGCATTACCGTTGTTTCCACGATGGGTCCTGGCGTAAAGGTAAATCCGGCAGTCATCCAGTTCTAACTTACATTAACTGGAAAACACAACAACGAAATAAAACCGTAGACAGCGGGTGCGTAAGCTTAATTTCCCGCCGAGGTACAAGATAAAGATCGACCTTGCCCTGTCTATGGAGAAATCCGTAAGGAGAGCAAGGTTTTTTTATGGCGTACCCCATGACTCTGCTTGTCCCGCGCGGACCGGCAAGAAAGGAGAATTGACTATGTCAGTAGAAGCTCAAAAGGCAAAACAAGTCATCATTGACGAAATTAAAGAAAAATTAGACGGCGCACAGTCTGCAGTTGTCATCGACTACATGGGAATCACCGTTGCACAGGCAGATGCAATGAGAAAGAAACTGCGTGAGGCAAACGTAGACTATACCGTATATAAGAACACACTCGTAAAGAGAGCAATCGCAGGCACCGAATTTGAGGGTCTTGCAGAAGTGCTCGACGGACCAAGCGCACTTGCAATCAGCAAGGAAGACGCGACCGCTCCGGCAAGAGTGCTCAACGAAGTCATCAAAGACTTCAAGAAGATGGAATTCAAAGCAGGTGTGGTAGAAGGCAACTTCTTCGACAAAGACGGCATTCAGGCCATCGCGGACATTCCGTCCAGAGATGTTCTCATTGCAAAGTTCATGGGCAGCATTCAGTCCCCTGTCAGCAAAGCAGTCAGAACATTCCAGGCTATCGCAGACGCGAAAGCAGAATAATGCGGCTTGCGGTCTGCGCACCGCAGCGTAAAAAGAAGATAAAATACGATCTCATATGATGAGAAAATTTGTAAAGGAGAAAATAAAATGAATAAAGAGCAAATTATCGAAGCGATCAAAGCGATGACAGTTTTAGAGTTAAATGAATTGGTAAAAGCTTGCGAAGAAGAATTCGGCGTATCCGCAGCAGCTCCGGTTGCAGTTGTAGGCGCAGCAGGTGGTGCAGCAGCAGCTGAAGAACAGACTGAATTCACAGTTGTTCTGGAATCTGCAGGTGCAGAAAAGATCAAAGTTATCAAGGCTGTAAGAGAAATCACCGGTCTTGGTCTGAAGGAAGCGAAGGAGGCAGTAGACGGCGCTCCGACCAACCTCAAGGAAGGTATCGAAAAGGCTGAAGCTGATGCAATCAAGGCGCAGTTAGAGGAAGTTGGCGCAACTGTCGTTCTGAAATAAGAAGCGAATCTGCGGAAACGAAACGAAAGAGAAAGCCCGGCGTACGCGCCGGGCTTTGTTGTAGGTGCGCATATCTGTATGCGTATATAGTTTCTCAGAAAAAATGCTAAGAATTTGCGAAAAAATTCCAAGAACTTGCAAAGAATATTGCAAGTATGTTAAGAAGATGTTAATAAATGAAAAACGATCTTCGGTATATCATACGAGGGTAAAAGCAGTATGAGCCGGAACAGTATCTCCGATGGCGGGAAGTGTCCCGGCTTTTTTGTGAAAAAAGAAAAAAATAAAGGCATGATTCGTGTAAAAAAACAAAAATACTGTATACCGGTTAAGGGACTGCTAAGGAAATGCTTGACGAAAATATAACGCAGCCCTTATAATAAATTTAGAACCGGATCGAAACAGCATCCGGATGGATAAAAGATGTAAACAGTTGAAGTATTGCAGGAGAAAGACGCTAGTTATGATGAAAGTTCATGCAGGGAATTCAAAGATCAATGGTTCAGCCTTGATCTATTTTTTTAAGTTATTTTGTGCCTTGTTTTGCATTTGGATCTTGCTGTCCGGCAAGTTTGAGGTCAAGTTTTTGGCAGTGGGCTTGCTGACCTCGCTGGGAACAGCCTATCTGTTCCTGCCGTTGTTCACGATGCAGAACAAAAAGACCGGAGAGCCGATTTATTTGCTGCAAACCAGTCTGTGCAGGCTCCTTGGATACAGCCTGTGGCTGCTCGGAGAAGTCGTGAAGGCCAGCCTTTCGGCGACAGGTCTGGTGCTGCGCGGCAAGATCGACTATGTGCCGCGGGTCGTATATTTCAGAATGGATTTTGAGAATCCGCTTGCGACTGCGATGCTCGCAAATTCTATTACCCTAACGCCGGGAACGATCACGCTTTCGATCAGCGAGGATGGTATTTTTGGGGTGCATGCGATCACCGAAGCCTGTGCGGCGGATGTTCTGAGCGGCAAGATGCAGCGACGAGTCGCAAAGCTTTACGGCGAGACTTGCGAATTTGAAGCGATGCCGGAGTGTACGCTGATTGCGGTATCAGAACGCACAGCGGACTCTGCATCAGCGTTCTCCGCGCTCAAATCCCATCTGCGGAAAGGAGACCCCGTTCATGTTCATGGATAAATTTTTCCTTTGTGCTTGCGGGGCGCTTCTTCTGATCAGTTTACTTCTTTTAACACGTCTTTTTAAAGTAAAAAAATTCTCGGAAAAATTTATTGTGATTCTGGTAGCGGGAACCAATATCGTGCTGCTGCTTTTGCTGCTCGGATTTATCGACGGCAGAGCGGATATGTATGTCGATATTGCGCTTTCCTACGCTGTTCTTGGATTTATCAGTTCCCTGATTGTCGCCCGGTATTTGGAAAGAAAGGGAGAGGATCATGGGAATTAGAGAAATTTTGACCATTTTGTTTGTAACGCTCGGCGTTTTTTTTGCAGCCGTATCTGTGATCGGTACTATAAAGCAAAAAGATTTTCTGTCCTATCTGCAAATTACCGGCATCGGAAGCGGAGCGGGTATCGTTTTGTGCTGCATCGGACTCCTGATCTATGAAGGATTCTCTATGGTTGGATTTAAGATCGTGTTTATCGGTCTGATGCTGCTTCTGACAGGTCCGATCGGCACGCATGCCATCGCGAAAGCAGCTTTTCAGAAGGAAAATTTTGCAAATCAGACCGACTGCGAGAATTTTGACCGCAAAACACCGCCAAAGGGGAACGCACAGGAAAAGGAGGAAAAGTAGCATGTCTGTATTGATCGCGGAGGCGGTGCTGTTGGTGCTTCTCATCGGTATCAGCATTCTCATTATCGTGGACCAGAGGCTGATGTCCTCCGTCATTACCTATTGTGCCTTCAGCTTTGCGGCGATGCTGTTGTATACCATTGTCGGCGCAGCAGATGTGGCTTTTACGGAAGCAGTCATCGGAACGGTATCGACTGTATATTTTGTCATTGTGATCAAATCGATACGAAAAAAGCGAGGAACGGATGAAGAAGATCAATAAAAAACACCTCATCGGCGTGCTGCTGGTGATCGTGCTGACTGCGGGGATATCACTCGAGATCGGCCGCGTGTTGCCGACGATCGGCGCACTGGATACACCGGCGAACGGAGAGGTTTCGGATTACTATATCGAACATGCTGTTCGTGAGACGGCTTCACCGAACCTGGTGACTGCAGTTCTCGCGGATTACCGCGGATTTGACACCTTGTTTGAGACCTGTGTGCTGTTCTTATCGGGCGTGGTTGTCTGTATGACGCTGCTGCCGCCAAAAGGCAGCGCCGCAAAACCTGCAAAACAAAAGAACCTGCGGCAGGAGAGCAAGTCTGCTTTTGACGTTGCTTCTCGACTGGTCATTCCGATTCTGGTCATCTATGCGGTGTATGTACTGCTGCATGGCGAGATCAGTCTGGGCGGCGGTTTCCAGGCAGGCGCGCTGCTGGCGTGCGCGTATCTTTTGGACCGCATCACGCCGGGTAAAGGGATGTATCTGCCGCGGCTCAGGACAGAATCGACCTTGCTGCTGGGCGGCGCGGGCGCATTCCTTTATGCGCTGACGGGCATGCTGTGTATGATCGGCGGTGGTAACTTTTTGGAGTACGGACATCTGCCGCTGCCGCAGGAAGGCACAGAACTGCACAGTATCGGTATCTTGATGATAGAGGCAGGGGTGACGGTCTGCGTCATGGCTGTCATCATTCAGATTTTGGAAATTGTACTGGAAAGGACCGGATTCGATGATTAACCAACTGGAATTTTTTCTCGCAGACCGCGGCATTTATATGTTGGCGCTGATGCTGATGGCAGTCGGCGTTTACGGGATGATTTCCTGCGGCAACTATATGAAAAAGCTGATTTGCATGAATATCATGCAGGTCGCGATCATCTTTTTTTTCCTGACCTTCGGGCAAAAAGATCAGGCAACGCTGCCGGTCATCCTGGAGGAGGTGTTCGGATCGGATGCCTACATCAATCCGCTGCCGCATGCGCTCATGCTGACGGCCATCGTGGTCAGCCTCGGCACGACCGGGGTCGGGCTGGCGCTGCTGATGAAAATTAAGGAAATCTACGGCACGATCGAAGAAGAGGAGATTACCGGAAAGCGAGGACGCAAATGAAACATCTACCGCTTCTTGTGATTTTGATTCCCCTATGCGGTGCGCTGCTTTGCCCGCTGCTGGGGAAGCTGTCACGCAACGTCGGTAAAAGGACAGTTATCTGCGCCTTGTTTGCCGCTGTAGTCTGCGCGGCGCTGCAGCTCGTGCAGGTGGTTCGCGGCGGCGCGGCGCTGCATTACTGGCTCGGTGGTTGGAAACCGCCGTACGGCATCGAGTTTGTGATCGATGGCATCAATGCACCGATCATTCTGCTGGTCGCGGTGATTTCTTTTCTGACGGCACTCTACAGCTGCCCGTTTGAGGAAACGGAAACGCACACGACCACGCGGGTAAGCTTATATTACACGACACTCGCCTGTCTGGCGATCGGGCTTTTGGGTATGGCATCGACGGGCGATGCGTTCAACTTCTATGTTTTCATGGAAATCACCGCGCTCGCCGGCTACGGACTGATCGCGGCAGGAGAAGGCAAGGGGCCGATTGCAGCCTTTCGTTATCTTTTGATGGGGACGGTCGGGGCATCGATGTATCTTTTGGGCGTCGGATTTTTGTATGCGCAGACCGGAACGCTGAATATGGCAGATCTGACTCTGCGCCTCAACGGAAATATGGACAGCCCGCTGGTGATTCTGGCGATCGGTTGTATGATCGTTGGATTCGGTATTAAAATGGCACTGTTTCCGTTTCATGGCTGGCAGCCTGCCGCGCATTCCTACGCACATGAGGGCGCCGACCCGATGATCGCGGGGATTATGATTAAGATTCCTGCCTACGCGATGATTCGATTTTTCTACGGGATTTTTAAGGGGCAGGGCGAGGCTTTGGAATATTTCCTGCTGATTCTCAGCGTGCTCGCAGTCTGCGGCGTGCTGTACGGTTCTCTCAAGGCATTGCGTTATGATGTCTATAACAAGATCCTCGCGTATTCGAGCATTGGACAGGTCGGTTATATCGCCATGGGTATCGCACTCGGCAATTACTACGGTTTGGTCGGTGCGCTGCTGCATATCATCAGCCACGCGTTTATGAAATCCGGCTTGTTTTATACCTCTGGCGCACTGAAATTCAAATACGGGATCCACAATACGCCGGCCATGGGGCAAGTGTACCGCGAAATGCCGGCGACCGGAGCCACGATGACGGTCTGCGCCTTGTCGATGATCGGCTTGCCGCCGTTCGCTGGCTTTTTCAGCAAGTGGTATCTGGCGCTGGGGGCGATACAAAAAGGGCAGTACCTCTTTGTCGCAGCCCTGATTCTCAGCAGTCTTTTGAGTGCGATCTATTTTTTCAGATTGCTGGAACATGTATTTATGGATCCGAAAAAGGAACGGCGTGACAAGTATCCGAAGGCAGAACTGCCATGGCAGATGTTGGTGCCGGTGCTGACCGCAGGGATTGTGATCGTCGGTTTGGGTTTGTTCCATACAGGGATCGTCAGCGGTATTTTTGGAAA